>NZ_JBHZDH010000031.1:41684-57068 GCF_042755925.1 Lysinibacillus sp. NPDC059133
GCAACCATATCCACCACGTCCTCCACAGCCATATCCGCCGCAACCATATCCACCACGTCCTCCACAACCATATCCGCCACAGCCATATCCACCACGTCCTATGCCATTTCCAGGCGGGCAATCTCCTGGCTTTCCGGGCCAACCAGGTTTACCAGGATTCCCTGGACTAAACCTACCAGGAATGTAGATTTGTCACCTGACATATTTGGAAGTCCAAAATGACAATCAGCAAATGAAAATAATTTAAAAAGATGGTTTTCTTCATATATAAATGAAAAAAGAACGTACCACGTTTGGTACGTTCCATTTGAATATTCATTTGTGCATATACATACACAATCATTTAAAATGCGTTAAATCAACAGCAAATGACGTTTGATGATGTTATTGATCTCGTGATTTATTTGTGGTCAATTCTATTAAGTCTGCGATAAATTCGGGAGTCTCAGTGAACACAAATATTTGAAATTTGGCGTTGCGCTTGTTCCGCATTGTATGGTCCAAATTGTGGCCCAATTTTATCAATTCAAAAGCGAGCGTTTTTTTATACACGTTCTTCATTCCATAGGCTTTTGCGTTCAAAGCGATATTTAAATGATAAAGCTCTTTGTCTGTTAGCGGTTTTTCTTCGTTCATATATAAAACCTCCACCGATAATTTTTTTGTATCTTAGTAATTGGTGGATTTTAGTAATTAATATTATGATAACAAACTGATAAATAGCGGACAAATAAAAAATAGTGTTATTACTGAGCGCTATTTATCATATAAGTCATATGTTAAATTGTGTTCTACATATTCTTTTTCTTCCTCGTCAGTCAATAAACGAGTTGCTTTTCCTGAATTTCTTGACTCGTCACCTCCTTGCATCTCCCAAATGGAATTGTGGTCATCAATTGCTTGAGAAAAATCACCTTTCGACCATCTCTCCAATATTGAAATGTAAAGTTCTTTATATTTATAATCGTTCATTTTGACAACAGCTAACAATCGGTCAACTTTAGCCTGTGTTATTTGCGTATGACCCCATTTTACTTTAGCTTCAACTTTTTGATGAGACATGCTATGAATGGCTTCGTTCACTTTGTGCTCTATTAAATTGTCAGGATATAACAATTCTTCTTTTGTAACAATTTTATCTTCAAGCGTTACTCCAGCATGTTCAACAGTTGCTTTTTCTTTTTCGGGAGCAGGTTTTTCTATTTGATTTGTGAATTGAGTGTAAGCATAAGCTCCACCGATGATGACCAATACTGCAATGATAACGATTGCCGATTTTGTTTTTCTCTGCATATTATTAAACCTCACGTATAATTTGTATGTAATTGTTTAATTCGGTTTATTTTATGTAATTAGGTTAATAATAACAGATTATTGAAATTAAGTTCAATGGGTACTCCCAGTTGCTAGGAGCACCTTTATACACAATGTATATAGCGTGTTAATCAGCGTAAGTTTACGCTCGTTGATTAAATACAACGAATACAAATCTGTATGCGTTAAAATAGGTAAGTCCGTCATAGGTGCTCTCTATAGTGGAGAGTACCTCAAAGGTTGTGATGTGATTACAACCTTTCACCACATCAAGCGTACCAATGGTTCCCAACTACGAATTTTTTTCACAGTTGGAATGTATCTAATTCGGACAATGTGTCCGAGTTTAACTGAGACATTTGTCGTAGTTGGATTCTTAAATCGGTGGCTCCGATTTCGAAATTCTAATCGTCCCAACCATTTTTCTTTTTCAATTCTTCATACCATTTAGCATGTTCTGCATTTCGTATTTCTGCTTGTTTAATCATTTCTTCCGTTTCAGGGTCTTTAGGAAAAGCAATGTAAATAAATGCTACAAATACACCAATATTCATGGCAAGAATTCATAATGCTATTGCCACTGTCTGCACGACATCGCTCTTAACGATTTTAATAATAATTGCTTTCATCAGAAATAATCTCGTAGCAAAGCAGATTCTTCTTTCGATAACGGTCCAATTTTAGGAGCAAGGAGCAACATAATCATACTTTTAACTCGACCATTGAGGTAATTTATTTGGTCATCTGATAACGAATCAACCCAAGCACGAAGTTCACAATCTTTTACCCATTCTTCGTATCGGTCATCTGACATGTCATTTGGTCTATCTGGTTTATTAATTGTAAGGACTCCCTGTTTTAGGGCATCCTCTTGCTCATTCAATTTATCCAATTTGTCCTCAATCCTCGTCAACTGCGTAATTAATTGTTCATTGAACTCCATTTGATCCACTCCTTTTTCATTCTGCGTACCGTAATCGGTATCGTTTCTTTCCTTCTTGTTTTCCCAAAGATTGAAATTGATCTATTTACAAAATCAACATCTCTCCACTGCAAATTAACAATTTCACCTCTTCTGATACCTGTACCAAGGATTAAAACAATGACCATGTAGTCACGATATGCCACGTATGTTTTTTCACGCTGTTTATTCCGTCTATAGAAATTAAGCATCTGTTTAATTTGAGCGTCAGTAAAAACTTCAATCTTAGTATCTTGCTTTTGCATTTTGACCTTGTGGGCAGGATTTTTCGATATGACTTCACATTCAACCATGTAATTTAAAAATGCATGTATTCGCAAAAGTTTAGTATTAATTGTGTTTGGTTTATCGCCTCTTTCTTGGCAAATGAGTAAATGCTGTCGCACATGATTGTAAGTAATGTCCTCAACATTTATTACTTGGTTCTCAGCGCAATAATCAATGAATTTGCCTAAAAGCATTTTGTAATTTTGAATGTTCGCTTTTGTTGTGTTCTTGAATTTCCCGTCATCTAAAAAATCTTGATATGCAAATTTAAGCAACAAAAAAACCACTCCCCTTGTTTACAGAGAAGTGGTTATTGTTATTGAAATTAATTATTTACATGACTGCTTCACAAATCGGGTGAAAAATAGCAGTAACTATTTCTCAAGATGTAAGGGAAAAACCCTTACATCATTCCGCCCATGCCGCCCATACCAGACATATCTGGCATTGCTGGAGCTGCTTCTGGAATGTCTGCTACAACTGCTTCTGTTGTTAAGAATAAAGCTGCGACAGATGCTGCGTTTTGTAGAGCTGAGCGAGTTACTTTCGCTGGGTCTACTACGCCCTCTTCCATCATGTTTACCCATTCGCCTGTAGCAGCGTTGAAGCCTACACCGATTTCTTCGCGTTTTAGGCGATCTACGATAATTGAGCCTTCAAGACCAGCGTTGTTTGCGATTTGACGCACTGGCTCTTCTAAAGCACGTAGAACAATTTTCACACCAGTTGCTACGTCGCCTTCTTCTGTATCTGCAACCTTTTCAACTGCTGCATATACGTTAAGAAGTGCCGTACCACCACCTGATACGATACCTTCTTCAACTGCTGCACGAGTTGAGTTAAGAGCATCTTCAATGCGTAGTTTGCGTTCTTTTAGTTCTGTTTCTGTTGCAGCACCAACTTTGATGACTGCTACACCGCCTGCTAATTTTGCAAGGCGTTCTTGTAATTTTTCTTTATCGAATTCTGAAGTTGTTTCAGCAAGCTGAGCACGGATTTGACCAATACGTCCTTCGATTGCATCTGCACCGCCAACACCTTCTACGATTGTTGTATTGTCTTTTGTCACAACCACTTTTGCAGCGCGACCAAGTGATGTAATATCAGCTGATTTAAGGTCTAAGCCTAATTCTTCTGTAATTACTTGACCACCTGATAAAATTGCGATATCTTCAAGCATTGCTTTACGACGGTCACCAAATCCTGGAGCTTTAACCGCTACAGCATTGAATGTACCACGAAGTTTGTTCACTACAAGTGTTGCAAGCGCTTCACCTTCAACATCTTCAGCGATGATTAACAGTGGACGACCTTGTTGTACCACTTGTTCTAATAACGGTAATACTTCTTGGATGTTTGTAATTTTTTTATCAGTAATTAAAATGTATGGGTTATCTAATACAGCTTCCATTTTATCTGTATCTGTTACCATGTAGTGTGATGCATAACCACGGTCGAATTGCATACCTTCAACTACATCAAGCTCAGTCGTGAAGCCTTTAGATTCTTCAATTGTAATAACACCATCGTTACCCACACGTTCCATTGCTTCTGCAATTAATTGACCTACTTCATCATCTGCAGCAGAGATAGCCGCAACCTGTGCGATTTCCTCTTTGTTGCTTACTGGGCGAGAAATAGCGTGTAATTCTGTAAGGGCTGCTACAACTGCTTTGTCGATCCCTTTACGAATGCCTACAGGATTTGCACCAGCTGTTACGTTTTTCAAGCCTTCACGAATAATTGCTTGAGCTAATACTGTTGCAGTTGTTGTACCGTCACCAGCGATTTCGTTTGTTTTAGAAGCAACTTCTGCTACTAATTTCGCACCCATGTTTTCGTATGGATTTTCTAGCTCGATTTCTTTTGCAATTGTTACACCATCATTTGTAATAAGTGGTGAACCGAATTTTTTTTCTAAAACTACGTTACGACCTTTTGGCCCTAGAGTAATTTTTACTGCGTTTGCTAATTTATCTACACCTTGTAGCATTAATGAACGAGCTTCTTCTGAGAATTTAATATCTTTTGCCATTTGAATTTACCCTCCTGAAATGGAATATTCGTTAAGCTTCATCAATATATTTATAGAAATTTCGCCATACTGTCATTGTCACTAATTCATTTAATTAACTGTGACAATCACTAAAGGCATTCACTTTAATAAACTAAAAAAATATGAACCTATTCAATAATTGCGAGAATATCGCTTTCACGTAAAATTAGGTATTCATTACCTTCATATTTAACTTCTGTACCAGAGTATTTAGAGAAAATAATGCGGTCGTCTACTTTAACGTCAAGTTCTACACGTTGTCCGGTCTCTAATATACGACCTGTCCCAACTGCTACAACTTTACCTTCTTGTGGCTTTTCTTTTGCAGAGTCTGGCAGCACAATACCGAATGCAGATTTTTCTTCTACCTCGATTAGTTCGATAACAATACGATCTCCTAGTGGTCTTAACAAGTGAAACAACCTCCTATTAATTAAATATAAGTTTAAGTTCATTAGCACTCTACCTATCCGAGTGCTAACTCAATTATTATGATAATCAATCAAACTTTTTTTTGCAAGTCAGAACTTCGAAAAATTTTGTTTTCTTTCCATATTCCTCTACAATAGAAAGGTAGCATATTGAATGGAAAGGATTTTGACTGTGACCAATTCTCAAAAAATAAATAAACATAAAAAAACAGCCCTTTATGTTTTACTGATCTATATCCTCATGCAACTATCAGGTAGATGGCTGGCAAAACCGTTTCACAAGCTTGTTATGAGTACAACAGGTTTACCTAGTGAGCAAGCTGCTCCACTTACGCAAGGCTGGTATATCGCACTTAGCTTTGCCATTGCGTTAATTGTAAGCTTAATCATAACATCTCGCGATAAAACATTTTGGGATATTTATCAAGGAAAGAAAGAAACGATACCGCTATCAATTATGTGGGGAATTATTGGTTTCTTCTTAGTTTTCATTGGCCAAATGATTGGTGCAGCTATCGAAATGGCTATATTCGGCATCCAAGGAGGATCGCAAAACACAGCTGATATTGTAGATATTGCAAAAGGTGCTCCTATTGCGATATTAGCGATTGTCGTATTTGGGCCAATATTAGAAGAGTTCGTCTTCCGCCGTGTGATTTTTGGATCGCTTGTCCAAACAACTAATTTCTGGGTAGCCGCTATAGTAAGCGCCATTTTCTTTGCACTTATTCATAACGACTTCACACATATCTTACTTTATACAATTTGTGGATTGATTTTTGCCTTCTTATATCACAAAACGAAACGCATTTGGACGTCTATTATCGCTCACGTCATGCTGAATGGTTTTGTGACACTTGTACAAGTGTATGCAGAACCATTGCAAAAGTTTCTTCAAGAACTAGAAAAAATGCAATAAAAATCAGTGGGAGTTTTTCTTCCCACTGATTTTTAGTTAAAGTTAAGCTGACGAAAAAGCTCGATGCTATTAATTAGCATCGAGCTTCTATTATTATTGATTCAATTCTTCGATTTGACGTCTCTGCTGTTCAAGCGCATCTTCAATCTGGCGTTTTTGCTCAGCTTCTTGTTCTTCCTTCATCCGCATTTCCTCTGATTTTAAGTATTTCTTATAGCCAATACGAGAAATCATAATGCTAATTTCATAAAGAACAAACAACGGTACTGAAACCATTAAGTGCGAAGCTAATTCAGGCGGTGCGATTAAAGCAGCACATACAAATAAACCAAAGTATGAGTACTTACGAATACGAATTAGTAACTCAGGAGATAAAATCCCAATACGCGAAAAGAACAGGACTACAATCGGTAATTGGAATAGGAAACCAAACGGAATTGTAAGCTTAAATAAAAACGTAAAATATTCATGTATGCCAATCGTTTGCTGAATTTCCAATTCATTTGATAAATTCATCATAAACTTTATGACATAAGGGAATAGTAAAAAATATGAAAAGGACAACCCTGCTAAAAATAATAAAAATGAATACGGTATATAGCTTAAAGTTGCTTTTCGTTCTACGTCCCTTAATCCTGGACTAATAAAAGCCCACAATTGGTACATCAATACCGGCGAAGATAGAATAAATGCTATTAAAAAAACGACTTGGATATAAATTGCAAGTGGTGTTACTACATCAAATGCATGAAGTGTTATATTGTAAGACTCTCCAGTAATTTGAAGGTATTTAACAAGCGGCTTTGCCACAAAGAAGCCGCCAGCCATAGCGAGAACAAAGAAAACGGCAACAATGAAAAGCCGTTTTCTTAATTCTTCTATATGTTCAATGACAGTTAGATCTTTTGGATTCATTCCTCAAACATCCTAACTTACTTATCTAATTCTTTCTTTTTCTTGTCATCATCATCATCGTCGGCTAAACCTTTAGTAGCATTTTTAAATTCACGTAATGTTGAACCAAATGCTTTACCAAGCTCTGGTAACTTCTTAGGACCAAAAATTAGTAATGCGACAATTCCGATAATAATGAGGCTCATAGGACCTATCCCACCCATTAAAGCCACCTCCTCTTTATATCCATCATTTTAACGCATAATTCGCCATTTTGCTAACTAATTATATGTGAAAGTTTTTAGTCACTCTCACATTTTACTTCATATTTATTTTACAGAAACTGTGAGAGCTATACTATCAATTATGCCTCGGCATAATTGCGTCCGGAATCGGCTTTGTGCTTAGGCCTGCAGATGTTTTTTGCGCGAAAGCGTAGCGGCAGCGGCACCGACGCAGGTCAGTTAGCCGTTATCACATGAATGCGATGATTTTAGGCTAACATCCTTTATTAACTCCTTTCCGATTTCCGTGACATCCGCCGGAGGCTTTAGGCCAGCACGATGCTGGTCACTCAGGCGTTTTCACAGGATGTGAAGTTCTTAGCCTGAGTTCCTCTATTTCAGCGGGTGTTTCGACACCCGCTGAAAGAAGTTAAATTATGTACAATTATCACTATTCCTGATTACGAATTAAATAAATGAGTGCCTGCAATTCTACCGACAAATCAATTGTTAAAAGTTGCATTTTATCTGGTACAGTAATACGCTCTGGCGTAAAGTTCAAAATTCCTTTTGCGTTCATCGCTGCTAATCTATCAGCCATTTTCTGTGCAGAGCGTGGTGAAACAGTTAAAATTGCAAGCTCCGCTCCATATTCTGCATACTTCTCTTCCAATAAGTCAGGGTGAAAAACAGGAATATTGCTAATCATTTTCCCTTCTTTTGGGGCCTTTGAATCAAATGCCACAACGATGTGAGTATTATGATTTTTTTGGAAATTGTATTTTAATAAAGCACTACCTAAATTCCCTACACCAATTAACGCTACTTTTGTCGCTTCATGTTGATCGAGCGTTTGGCTAAAAAACTGTAAGAGATGCTGCACATCATAGCCATATCCCTTTTTCCCAAGAGCACCAAAATAAGAAAAATCTCGGCGAATAGTTGCAGAATCAATTTTCATCGCTTCACTTAGTTCCTTCGAAGAAATGCGTTCCATGCCTTCCTGTGCAAAGTTTTGGATAAAACGATAGTAAAGAGGAAGTCTTTTCGTAGTGGCTTGCGGAATTTTTAATTCTTGTTTCAAACTTTTTCCTCCTTAAAATGTATCAAGCTCTATTTATGATACATGCTTTATATTTCTAAGTTTATAATATTTCACTGGAGGATTTTCCTTTAGTTAATAGCGCTTTTACACCACTAAATAAAGGGAAATCGTTTCAATCTTACATGACAGCTTGGAATAAGTAAAGCATCGACATTGCAAGCCAATCGCTCATCCATTACACTAAGGAAGAATTGAGGTGTCAAGAATGATTGTTTTACAGGTCAATCAACTATATAAATCCTTCCTTGCAGATGAAATTTTAAGTGGCGTAAAATTAGAAGTTCAACATCGCGACCGCGTTGCATTAGTAGGTCGTAACGGTGCTGGCAAATCCACTTTACTTAAAATAATTGCTGGTCAAATGTCATATGACTCTGGCGATATTATTATCCCGAAAGGTATACAAATTGGATACCTAGAGCAACATGCTGGTTTAAACTCAACATTTTCGATTTGGGATGAAATGATGACAATTTTTGAGCCACTTATCGCCCAAGAACAAACACTACGATCATTAGAACAACAAATGGCCGACCCAGTTGTTTATGAAAATCCTACTTTATATGCAAAAATAATGTCTGAATACGATCATTTACAGCATACTTTTAAGGATGCGGGTGGCTATCAATATGAATCTGATACACGTTCTGTGCTTCATGGCATGCAGTTTTACCCTGAGGATTACCAAAAGTCAATTAGCTCACTGTCAGGTGGACAACGTACTCGGTTAGCACTTGCTAAGCTTCTTTTAAGTAAACCTGACCTATTAATCCTTGATGAACCTACTAACCATTTAGATATTGAAACCCTCTCTTGGTTGGAATCATATTTAAAGGGCTATGAAGGGGCTATTCTAATTGTTTCCCATGACCGCTACTTCTTAGACCAGGTTGTTTCCATTGTCTACGAAGTATCTCGTCATCGTGTCACAAAATATACAGGCAATTATAGTGCCTATTTAGATGAAAAAGCGAAAAATTATGAGCGTGATTTGAAGCTTTATGAGCGACAGCAAGATGAAAAGGCCAAGCTTGAGGAATTTATTCAAAAAAATATTGCTCGTGCTTCTACTACTAAAATGGCACAAAGTCGTCGTAAAATGCTCGAACGAACAGAATGGATGGACTCTCCTGAAGGTGATGAAAAGTCTGCAAGCTTCGGTTTTACAATTGAACGTCAAAGTGGTAACGATGTATTATCTATCGATGACTTAACGATAGGTTATGATGATAAGAAAATATCAAACGGCATCACGCTACGCACTTTCCGAGAAGATCGCATTGCACTTGTTGGACCAAATGGTGTTGGTAAATCAACTTTATTAAAAACCATTGTCAAAGATTTGCTACCACTCTCTGGAGAGATTCGCCATGGTACAAATGTTCAAATTAGTTATTATGATCAAGAACAGGCAAAACTATCGAGTAATAAAAGTGTTCTAAAAGAGCTATGGGATGAATGGCCTTTAATGAATGAAAAAGATATCCGCACAGTGCTAGGCCGTTTCTTATTCAGTGGAGTTGATGTAGATAAAATCGTGTCGTCTTTATCTGGTGGAGAAAAGGCTAGACTTGCATTAGCTAAGTTAATGATGCAAAAGGCAAATTTCTTAATTCTCGATGAGCCTACCAATCACTTAGACTTAGATAGTAAAGAGATACTGGAAAACGCACTGATCGATTATCCTGGAACGCTCTTATTCGTATCGCATGACCGATATTTCATCAATCGAATCGCTACTAAAGTAATCGAACTGTCTGGTGATGGTTCCTTTGAGTACTTAGGTGACTATGATTATTATCTTGAGAAGAAACAAGAGCTACTAGAAATTGCCCAAATGAAGGCTGCTGCTCAACTGCAAGTACAAGCTGACGTATCTGAGAAGATCTCTACCTCTAAAATTGATAAAGAGGCTAAAAAACGAGAACGTCAAATTAGACGCGCGCTTGAGGAACTAGAAGGGAAAATGCAGCAAGTAAATCTTGAAATAGCTCGCTTAGAGGAAGCTCTTTGCGATCCTGAGATTTTCACAGACCACGAAAAAATTTCACAGCTCCAGGATGAATTATCCACTTCTAAGGAACAGTACGAGTTGTTTGAAATGGAATGGCTGGAGCTAAGTGAAGAACTTGAAAATATTACTTTATAACATCCCCTACCGAGCTTCTTTCTTTTGCCAATTTTAAGGTAGGCGTCTTGTAAAGCCATGTGCCGTGTCACATGGCTTTTTACTTTACTCGCCTTAATTTCTCATATATATTGGTCAAGTGCTATTTTTCGACAAAAAATGCCCACAACTTTATACACACTATAAATCTAGTAATACCAACATATCAACAGACTTTTCCACATTGTCCACAATTCAAAAATATTTTATTCACATCATTCTGTGCAAAACAGGCTACTATATATTGAATAATCACAAGTTATACACAAGTTATCAACACTTTGTGCATAAGTACGGATGTTCGCTCTTTAATTTCCGTCCTGCCTGTGGATAATTTTCTGAAAAATTTGTCAACTAATTAGATTTAAATCTTCTTATATACACTGTTTTCTCAACAATTTTTTCATAAAAGCAAAAAAGAGGTATTTTAGAATCCAATCTAAAATGCCTCTTTTTCTATAATCAATTATGCCTCAGTATAATTGCGTCCAGAATCGGCTTTGTGCTTAGGCCTGCAGATGTTTTTTGTGCGAAAGCGCAGTGCTAACGTAGCGCCAGCAACAGATGTTTTTTGCGCGAAAGCGTAGTGCTAACGCAGCGGCAGCAACGTGTTTTGTCTGTGCGAAAGCGAAGCGACAGCAAAAGGGTTTTATCTGCGCGAAAGCAAAGCGTCAGCGGCAACAGCACGAAGTTGGTCACTCAGTCGTTGCCACAGGACGTGGCGTTCTTAGACTGAGTTCCTCTATTTTAGCGGGTGTTTGGACACCCGCTGAAATAAGTTACACCCAGGATTTTAACTCCATTCCAGGGCGACCATTCATTGATAAATTACCACGATTACCTGCTTCAAACATTGGTGTTGCTGCTGCCCCTATCATAGCGGCATTATCTGTACACAGCTTTAATGGTGGTACATACAACGGAATACCTTCTTCCACAAATACAGACTCAAGTGATGTACGTAAACCTTTATTTGCCGCTACACCTCCAGCTGCAATAACCTGTTTCACTTTATATTCACGTGCTGCCCGTAATGTTTTTGCTGTTAGCACTTCAACTACGCTATCCTGAAATCCTTTGGCAACGGCAGTCGGAGAAATCTCTTCTCCACGCTGATCCATATTATGCTTATAATTAATAACTGCTGATTTCAAGCCGCTAAAGCTAAAATCATAAGAACCTTCCTCTAACCACACTCTTGGGAAGGATACAGCCTCATCTCCCTCATGTGCTAATTGATCAATTCGCGGGCCGCCAGGATACGGTAAACCTAAAACACGTGCAACCTTATCATAAGCTTCACCAGCTGCATCATCTCTCGTCTCACCAATGACTTCAAAAGAGCCATGTTCTTTCATATAAACTAGCTCTGTATGGCCACCTGATACAACTAGCGCTAATAATGGGAATTCCATCGGCTGCACTAGTGCATTAGCATATATATGTCCAGCTATATGATGCACACCGATCATCGGTAAATCATTGGCAAATGCAAAGGCCTTCGCGGCATTAATCCCAATTAACAATGCACCTACAAGACCAGGGCCTTCAGTAACTGCCACAGCATCTAAATCCGTTGGCTTCATATTTGCCTGTGCTAATGCTTCTTCTATGACCACTGTAATTTGCTCAACATGATGACGAGATGCAATTTCAGGTACAACCCCACCAAATCGTTTATGACTTTCTATTTGAGATGCAACCACATTTGAAACAATTTCAGAGCCATTTCGAATAATCGCTGCTGCTGTTTCATCACAGCTTGATTCTATTGCTAATATAATTCGATCTTCCATCATAAATTCACCCACATGACAAGGGCATCCTCCCCGTTATCTGTATAATAGCCTTTTCGTATGCCACCGTCTTGGAAATCAAGCTTTCGATAAAGATTTTGAGCAACTGTATTTGTTACTCGTACTTCTAAACTCATGACTTCCATACTATGGTCTTTAGCAATACGTATTGCCTCTCGCATTAATCCTTCACCAATTCCGCGACCGCGAGCAGCCTCTATAACGGCTACGTTCGTAATTTGCGCTGCGTCTATAACCATCCACATTCCACAAAAACCGATAATGTTATTATCGTCATCTATAGCTAACACATAATGTGCATACTGGTTTTCATGTACTTCATAATAAAAAGAGTCTAATGTCCATGGTGTAGAAAATGTAGCAAGTTCAATTTCATACACTGCTGGGACATCTTCAGTTACCATTTTACGATATATTACATTACTACTCATGTGCTTTCTCCTTTTGTTCCTTCAGCCAATTCGCCTCCGCCTCTGCAATACGTTTGTATTGCGGTACAAAATGATGAACAGCATCCACACTTGGTAGCTCCACTTTCGTCGCTAATCGTACTGTTTCACTTGCTCGTGGCAAGTCATGACTATACGGGATGCGTTGCGCATAATCACCTAGCACCTCTACGATTTTATGCCAAAAAACATCTACATCTACTCCAACAAATAAAATCGGTGCTTCTAAAACCTGTAAACGCTCTAACAAGCCATCAATATGATCGTGATAATCATCTATAATTGTTTCAAGCTCACGACCTTTATAAACGGCCGTATAAACATTGCCTCTTCGCGCATCAAAAATAGGACAAATAAACCCATCATATAGTGCTGCATTTGCGGCCAATGACTTTAAGCTAGATATTCCAACTAAAGGCTTTTTCAACGTCCATGCTAATGTTTTAGCAAGCGTCACACCTATTCGTACACCTGTATAAGAACCAGGTCCTTCTGATACAGCAACCGCATCCAACTCGCTTGGCTTTATGCCAGCATTTGCCAGCACTTCTTCAATGGCTGGCATAGCACCTGCCGAATGCGTTAATTTTATATTTTGTACAATCTCTGCTATCACTTTTCCATCTCTTATTACAGCAATAGAAAGTGGTGCATTCGCTGTTTCAATCCCTAACCAAATCATTTCATTAGCTCCTCACATAATGCCTCATATCGCTTTCCAAGAGGTGTTAATACAAATCGTCGTTGATTTTCTCCGATTCGGTAAATTTCTATTCCAAGACGCTCCTGTGGTAAATCCTGTTCAATCAAATGAGCCCACTCGACAACTGACACCGCATCACCATAAAATAGTTCGTCCCATCCAAGGTCTTCATCGCTTTCTGCTAAACGATAAACATCTAAATGATTAAATGGTAAACGCCCCTCATATTGCTTTACAATCGTAAATGTCGGGCTATTGACTGTTCTCTTCACGCCAAGCCCTTTCGCTAATGCTTTCGTAAATGTCGTCTTACCAGCGCCCAAATCACCCTCTAATGTAATTGTATCCTGGGTTTCTAGTAAGCTTGCTAGCTTCAACGCAAAATGCTCAGTATCATCAAGTGAATTCATTATTTTTTCATACATCATCTCTTTTTCCTCTCCTAGCTCCATTACTTCTAGTTTACCGAAACAAGCGTAAATGTTCAAAACATCCAATTGATTTCAAAAAAAACAATTACACCTTGGCGTAATTGTTGCAGCTTGTCGACAAAAAGAATTTAAATTACTGTGTATCAAATAAACAAAAGTGATTTTCACTCCGAGTTGGTGCTCATCATGGGATGAGTAGACAAGCTGAAACTACTAATCAATTATGCCTCGGCATAATTACGTCCGGAATCAGCTTTGTGCTTAAATACAAGCAAACCTATGCATGTAGATTTTTAGAGAAAAACGAGATCATTTCAACATCACTACTATACAGCTTATGCAAAAAAAGCATTGGTCCACAGCCTGAAACAATTATGCCTTGGGGTAATTATCGCATCGCTACTAAAACATAGGTAAAATGGGGATAAAAAGAAATACTTATTTTTTTTTACCCTTTACCTCACTAATCTCTTTTTTAACCAATTTATCATCTTTAAATCGTACATTATAAGCTTTTGTCATAAGTATTTCATCATTCCAGCGGTATTGATCTTTTTTCAACATTTCTCCTGCTCCCCCTGCAATTTTTACTACCTCCATATATGTCATACCTTCTTTTAATTTTTCAAATTCCGCTTCATTCATATTTTTTTGCCAGTGATACGCATTGGATTCCTCAATATCTAAAATAGGATCTCCACAGCCTGCTAGTATTACAGCAACACCTATGAGCAAGCTTATATTAAGACGTTTTATGTAATAATAATTTCTCATGCTAACACCTCCGAATCTTTTTCACACGAGAGAAATCGGTAATTATCATCATAATTTTATAGTTAATGCTCTATTTGTTAGATTTATTACCAACTCTTTATTTCTATCAATCTTCATTAATGTTGTAGTGAAACGCAATGGTAGGGTTTTTTCAAACGCTACGTAAATGCTACACCCATTCCACTGACTGGTTTGTTAACACAGACACTGTAGGGTCTTATCTAGTCAGTTCTTTGCGGGGGTTTCGAGGTATTCACCTCCATCTAAATTGTATTGGATACCTTAAGAAATATTATAAAAGCAATTTTACTGAATAGTATTTAGAAATTATAAATATCCACTATTTTCCTTATATTAACATTAAAAAAAGTTCTTATGATTGAAAAGCATCATAAGAACTATATTATCGTTTATAATGGCGGTCCCGACCGGGATCGAACCGGCGATCTCCTGCGTGACAGGCAGGCATGTTAACCGCTACACCACGGGACCTCTTTAAGACATTTATAAATATATCATAGAAAAGTGAAGTATGCAATACTTATATATATATATTTTTCATTTTTATATTCTCTATCTTTTAGGCATCGACTTTGCAAGTAAAATCGTATTTGACTTTAGTAAATAGAAAAAGAGCAGCTACAATGACTAGTGTTTTGTAGTTGCTCTTTACATTGTTTCATTGCCAATAGTTTTGCTTCTTGTCCATATTAATTACGTAATAAAAAAAACAACCAGCACACAGCTGACTGTTTTCATTGCCTAGCGACGTCCTACTCTCACAGGGGGAAGCCCCCAACTACCATCGGCGCTAAAGAGCTTAACTTCCGTGTTCGGTATGGGAACGGGTG
>NZ_JBHZDH010000032.1:0-56329 GCF_042755925.1 Lysinibacillus sp. NPDC059133
ACGGCGGAAGACCTCGTTAACATCAACAAGGATTTAGTGAAATAAAGTCTTTTTGTAATGGAATAAAAAAAGGATACCATCCCGATCAAGAATGTAATATGGTACCTGTAGTTAGGACATTTGAAAAAGAGTGTGCTAACTGCAGGTGTTTTTTATATACTAGACTTTCAAGATTAAAGGAGAAACCAGAGGCTACATGAGTAAAAATTTTTTTTACCAAAACAGGTACTGCAACTTCAAAAAAACCCGAACGTACAACAGGTTAGCGAACGTACGATTACCTATACAGATACATTTAAGAGTCAATTCCTTGATGAATACTTCGCAGGGAAAACACCGAGACAAATTTTTAAGGAATATGGCTTTGATGAAGAGATAATTGGAATCAAACGTATTGAACAATCAGCATTTCGTTGGCGTAGAGCATATGAAAAGAACGGCTTAAATGGCTTAAGGATACACTCAGATCTGGATCAGGAAGACCGATTAAACGCGAATTAACAGCGGGAGAAGTCATTGAAAGGCAAGCTGCACGCATTCAACTATTGGAGGGGCAACTAAATTTACTAAAAAAGCCCGAAGCGACAGAAAGGAGGCTGCTAAACGACAGCCAAAAACTAAGCACTAATAAGGTCTTTCACCTCATTTCAGATACGCTCACTCAGTTTTCATTTGAACGGCTGGTGACGTATTTTAATGACTTATTAAAGGTTTCTCGCTCAGGCTATTATAGCTATTTACAGGCGAGTGATGCACGAGCAGTGAGAGAACAGAAGGATTTAAAGGCACGCGATTTAATTTTAAAAGCCTTTGATTGTCGTGGTTATAAGAAAGGCTCTCGTTCGATTAAAATGACACTCGAGCAGGATTTTCAATGTGTGATGAGCCGAAAAAAATCCAACGTATTATACGCAAGTACGGGATTGTCTGCCCGCATCGTAAACCGAATCCATATAAACAAATGGCGAAAGCAACGAAGGAACATCGCGTTGTGCCAAATAAATTAAATCGTGAATTTAAGCAAGGTATCCCTGGGAAAGTATTATTAACGGACATCAGCTATGTGCCATATAACGGAAAGTGTATGGCTTATTTGTCAACGATAAAAGATGCCTCAACGAACGAAATTTTAGCGTACCATGTCTCAGACCGAATCACGCTCGAAATCGCTACGGAAACGATTGGAAAATTGATCTGTTATAAGCGCGTTCATCTTCATCCAGAGGCCTTTATCCATTCAGATCAAGGGGTTCACTATACAAGTCCACGCTATCAAACGTTCTTAAAAAACATGGCTTAGGTCAATCGATGTCACGCCAAGGAAACTGTTGGGACAATGCGCCACAGGAATCGCTTTTCGGTCATTTTAAAGACGAAGTAGACTTTAGCTCATTGAAGACACTTGAAGAACTAAAAGCGAAAATTAATCACTACATGTTCTATTACAATATAATCTAAAAAGGATGGCTCCTGTGCAATACAGAAACCATCTCTTAGCTGCTTAATCTCTTTTTTAGTTTGTCCTTGACTTGGGTACCACATTAATTTCTACCTCTCTTTCTCAATATTCTATATAATGTTTGAAGAGGAACTTGCCATCTTTTGCTATAGTAATCTTTTCTATCAATTAGAGCTACTTTATTCTCTGTACCAACTTTCATCAAAAGAGAGCTGTAGGGCTTTACCCACAGTAATACCAAATTGTGTAAAACCTCTACCTCTTGCAGTTATTATGTTACCATCTTGTACAACTAGATCCTCAGAGAAATGATTAAGATCGAAGAAGTCTAATTTTCTTATACCTTCTAGCGGCAATCCGACAGTATACTTTCTGTTTTTTAATACTCCAGCTTTCGCTAAAAGAGATGGAGAGCTAGAGATACTGGCAATAATTGCTCCTGTGGCATTCGTATTACTAATAAAATCAATTATTTTTGCTCATTTATTAGGTTAGCTATATCCATACAGCCTGGTAGCAACAAGCTATCGATTTCGTCAAGATTAACTTCACTTATTTGTATATCGGCTATACAAGATAACCCCGATTCCCCTTTAATTTTTTCATTGTTTAACCCAACAGTAATAATGGGTTTATCTCCTTGCATTAATATTGATAATGCCACACTCAGTTCATATTCACTAAATTGAGGATACAATAATACAGCGGTCCTTTTCATATAATTCTCTCCTCTATTTTAAAACGAAGATTTAGAAATCGACATGGTAGTATAGTAGATTTTATCAATTCCTGAAAGTGTATCTTATGCCCATTCCTCATCTAAGACAGCATAGTAGTATTCATCCCACCACTCATCTCCATTGGGTATACATTTTTTAAAATAACCCTCACGTCTCATGCCGATTTTCTCCATCACTTTATAGGAGGGGATATTTTCTGGCTGGCATGTTGCAATAATTCTATGAAGTTTCATTTCTTTAAATCCGTAGTCCAGTACAGCCCTTGCTGCTTCAGAGGCATATCCATTATTGTAATAGTTCGGATTCAATACCCAGCCAATCTCATACGTATGGTCACCAAAATATTGATGGAAAGTAATATGACCAATAACAATATTTTCACTTAGTAAAATAACAGGGAAGTATTTTGCTTTTTCATCGCTATTTTCTGAAACAAACTTTTTTGCTTGCTCCTCATTAAAAACGCCCTCCGGAATATACCTCATCACATTTGGATTTGAAGTATATTCATAGACAGCTTGCCAATCTTGAATTTCGAATTCTCTTATTAATAGTCTTTTTGTTTTGATAAACAATTCATTTTCCTCCAAACATAAATCGATTGTTGTTTTGGAACCCTATAAATCAGTTATACACTTCTAACTTCTCAAAGTCATGTAATTTATGGTATTTATTTCAAAAACATATGATTGCTAGAAAGGTTGGTATAACTGCATTTTAAGGGAATTCATGCTATACTTTGCATACCATATTCATTAAGATATGTATTGAAAGGTGTGTAATTATGTTATCAAAAGAAAAAATTAACCGAATCAATGAACTTTCTGCTAAGGCTAAAAATGGTACTTTAACAGAGGCAGAAGCTAAAGAACGAACAGCGCTTCGTAAGGAATATCTAGATACATTTAGAGCAACGATGCGTGATACAATTGAAAACGTAAAAGTGGTAGATGCTGAAGGAAATGATGTAACACCAGAAAAAGTTAAACAAGCGAAAAAAAATAAATTTCTCAATTAATATGACACATTTCTATAAAGTATGTTATAAAACGTTAATAGTATAACAAAACCATTGTTTTCTGAAGCAATGTTGACTAAACTGTAAAAGAACAATATATAGGACGAGAAAGGATGTCACAAAATAATGACTCAACATGCGGATCAACTAGCGATTAATGCTATCCGAACTTTGTCAATCGATGCAATTGAAAAAGCAAACTCAGGTCACCCAGGTTTACCGATGGGGGCAGCGCCAATGGCTTATACGCTTTGGACAAAACAACTTCGCCATAATCCGGCGAATCCAAAATGGTTTAACCGCGATCGTTTTGTACTTTCTGCAGGTCATGGCTCTATGCTTCTATACAGCCTACTTCACCTTGGGGGCTACGGCTTACCAATGGAAGAAATTCAAAACTTCCGTCAATGGGATTCATTAACTCCAGGACATCCTGAATATGGTCATACTGTTGGGGTAGAGGCAACAACAGGTCCTCTAGGTCAAGGTATTGCTATGACAGTTGGTATGGCAATGGCTGAACGCCATTTAGCAGCTACTTACAATAAACCAGGACATGACATCGTTGATCACTATACATTTGCACTTTGTGGCGATGGCGATTTAATGGAAGGTGTAGCAGCTGAAGCTATCTCTTTAGCAGGTCACTTAAAACTTGAAAAGTTAATCGTTTTATACGATTCAAACGATATTTCTTTAGATGGTGATTTAGAAAAATCATTCTCAGAAAATGTCCAAAAGCGTTTTGAATCTTATGGCTGGAACTATTTAAAAGTTGCTGATGGTACTGATGTTGAAGCAATTAACGCAACTATCGAAGAAGCTAAAAAATCAACTGGCAAGCCTACACTGATCGAAGTGAAAACTGTTATCGGTTTTGGTTCACCAAACAAATCAGGTAAAGCTGCTTCTCACGGTGCACCACTTGGTCAAGATGAGGTCGTTTTAACAAAAGCAGCATATGAATGGGCGCATGAGCCATTCCAAATTCCTGCTGAAG
This sequence comes from Lysinibacillus sp. NPDC059133, assembly GCF_042755925.1. Lineage (NCBI taxonomy): Bacteria > Bacillati > Bacillota > Bacilli > Caryophanales > Bacillaceae > Lysinibacillus > Lysinibacillus sp. NPDC059133. The sequence continues at coordinate 4,218 of NZ_JBHZDH010000032.1, forward strand.
CATATGATACATTCGCAGCAGCTGCTGAAGTTCAAGGGGCACAACCTGAAGAAGCTTGGAATGCTAAGTTTGAAGCATATAAGCAAGAGTTCCCAGAATTAGCAGCACAATTTGAAAACGCAATGAATGGTCAATTACCAGAGGATTTCGCTTCAGAATTACCAGTTTATGAAGCAGGTAAATCAGTAGCAACTCGTTCTTCTTCTGGAGATGTAATCAATGCCATTGCGAAGAAAACTCCTTCATTCTTCGGTGGTTCAGCTGACCTTGCTGGCTCAAACAAAACAACGATGAAAGACGCTGGAGATTTCTCTGCAGATGATTATGCTGGCCGTAATATTTGGTTCGGTGTACGTGAGTTTGCAATGGGTGCTGCTATGAATGGTATGGCACTTCACGGTGGTGTTAACGTATTCGGTGGTACATTCTTCGTATTCTCTGATTATGTTCGTCCAGCTGTACGTCTTTCTGCATTAATGGGTCTTCCTGTTACTTATGTATTTACACATGACTCAATTGCTGTAGGGGAAGATGGTCCGACACATGAACCAATCGAACACCTTTCATCTTTACGTGCAATGCCAAATTTATCTGTTGTTCGCCCAGCTGATGCAAATGAATCAGCAGTTGCATGGGAGCTAGCAGTAGCATCTGAAAAAACACCAACTGTGTTAGTATTATCTCGTCAAAACTTACCTGTGCTTGACGCATCTATTGATACAGTACGTGAAGGTGTTACAAAAGGTGCTTATACAGTGTCTCCTGCTACAAAAGAAGTGGCAGATGCCATTTTAATTGCAACAGGCTCTGAGGTTTCACTTGCAGTTGAAGCACAAAAAGCACTAAAAGCTGAAGGCATGGATGTGGCAGTTGTTTCAATGCCATCTATGGATCGCTTCGAAAAACAAGATGCAGCTTACAAAGAGTCTGTTCTTCCAAAAGCTGTAACAAAACGTCTTGCAATCGAAATGGGCGCATCATTCGGCTGGCATAAATACACTGGTTTTGAAGGAGACGTTCTTGCTATTGACAAGTTCGGCGCTTCTGCACCAGGTGAATTAGTAATGGAAAAATACGGATTCACAGTAGAAAATGTTGTAGCGAAGGTAAAAGCGCTATAATTTATAAAATACCGCAATACTCAGAGGGGGTTAAATCTCCCCTGAGTGCTGCGGTATTTTTTCGCGTTTAGAAGATTTCATTAAAGAAATCCATATAGCTGCACAATGAATTAGAAGTATAGCAACAAAGTAGTAAAAGGCCTTGGAACTTCCTCCAATGTTTAGTTCATCAACAATAATCCCACTAAACCAAAGCAGCTGACCTGTGACAATGACTGAGAGACTACAAAAAGTAAACAAAACCAAATAGATACTTTTTTTACAATCACAATGATGAGTAGCAAAACAGCAAAAAGTAGGGTAGCTTCAAAAATAGGGTCAAGAAGTGAAAACGTATTTTCATTTACGAAATGCTTATAAGTAAATCGAGTATCCACACAACCCCTCCTTGAAAATAATAATGTTTTTGGTAATAAAAGGTTTTTTGATTAAGAAACTTATCTAGTATTAATTTCCATTTGGTATACAATGATAAGTGTAGCTATCGAACTAGAAATGTTGAGGTGTATTTAAATGAATTCACAAGCTATACTCACACAAGTAAAGAAAACTTTCTCAAAATTAGATTGTACAGGTGGCGGAGTTATTATTAATAAACATGGTCAAACCGTACTAGAAGAATATTTTGGTGTGCAAGGACAACAACAAGACGCCAAAAGAGTAGGACCACATACTTTTTTTCATCTTGCTTCAGTTCGTAAAACATATGTAGGATTTGCTGTAGCATATGCGATATTTCATAACTATATTGCCTCAATAGATGATACACTAAGTGATTATTTAGAGAATGAAAAAGTTTTTGCCGATGTATCAATTAGACATCTACTAACACATACTCACGGTTTACGTCGCCAAAATGAAAAAGTGATGCAGGAATTCAAAGCAGGCTATAACTGGGCATACCGAGATATCAATGTAGAACTACTTGCACAAGTCATTTTTAAAGTTACTGGAAAAAGTATTGCTGAAATTGTGGATGAGCAAGTATTTCAGACATTGTCTTTAACTGAAACAAATTGGTTCAGTGAAAAAAACGAACAGTATATAGATGTAATACATAATGATAGTCCATTTTGGTATAAAAGTGATATATGTGATGGTAGCAAAATGAATATGTATAGCTCATTAAGAGAGTTAGCTAAGTGGGGGCAAGTGCATCTTGATAAAGGGAGATTACATGGAAAACAAATTATACCTGAAGAAATCATACAGCTAATGACGACAATTCAATCCCCGAATTCTAAACCAAAGAATCTACCAACTAATGGTTTTTTCTGGTTTGTTCAGCCAGAACAGAAAGAAGGGATTACAGAGTTAAGCCCAAAATTACCACAAGGAAGCCTTCAGTTACTTGGTTATACAAGTGTTGCATTATTGGTAATTCCAAAAGAAAATATTGTCGCGGTCCGTGGATTTAATAGTTTCGGGTCACCTAAGGGGTTTGATTATATCAAGGATATTCATGATTTTGGTTCAACCGTGTATCAATCAATACTTTAACAATAAAAGGAGAGCTTGTATGAAAAAGTATAGCGTAGTTTTATTTGATTTAGACGGCACAATATCTGATCCTAAAGTAGGGATAACGAAATCAGTTCAATATGCTTTACAAAAAATTGGTATAGTTGAAGAAGATTTGGATAAGCTTGAAACGTTTATTGGGCCGCCGTTACAAGTATCATTTCGAGAAATATATGGATTGGATGATGTTCAAATACAGCAAGCGATTGCCTATTACCGTGAACGTTTTATTCAAATCGGCATGTATGAGAATAATTTGTATCAAAATATATCTTCATTATTAGAATATTTACAGAAAGAGGGATATCAGTTAGCAATAGCTACATCTAAGCCAACCGTATTTGCAGAACAAATATTACAATATTTCAATCTTAAACATTTTTTTGACCTTGTCGCAGGTAGCAACTTAGATGGTACACGTTCAGCAAAAGGGGAAGTCATCACATTTGCACGCGAACATTTTAATGAAGCGAATATCGATCAATTTATTATGATTGGAGATCGTAAATACGATATTGTTGGGGCACATGAAAATCAAATGGATTCTATCGGTGTTACTTATGGCTATGGCTCACTTGACGAATTATCGGATGCGCAAGCAACATACATAGTTAACAGTGTAAACGAGCTTCAAGAAATTTTTTAATAGATTAGGTTAAAAAAATACGAAACTGCAGAGTAAAAATGCAGTTTCGTATTTTTTTGAAAAACTTACTTCGCAATCCCATTTTGAAAAGCGTAGACAACTGCTTGTGTGCGATCTTGAACATCGAGCTTCGCTAAAATATTGCTGACATGTGTTTTTACGGTTTTTACTGCAATGTATAAATCGTCGGCGATTTCCTGATTTGCTTTGCCTTGAGCCATGAGCAATAATACTTCCATTTCACGCTCGGTAAGTTGCTCATACAATGGGGTACTAGAGCCGTGGCGCATGCGATGCATCATTTTGGATGTTACTTCTGGCTCTAAAACGGTTTCACCGCCCATTGTTTTACGAATGGCGTCAGCGATTTGCTTCGCATTTGATGTTTTTAAAATATAGCTGACTGCACCAGCCTCTAATGCAGGATAGACTTTGTCATCATCTAAAAAACTTGTCACCATCATAATTTTTGCTTCTGGCCATGCAGCTAAAATTTCAACTGTCGCCTCAGCTCCTGTCATGACTGGCATTACATTGTCCATTAAAATAATGTCTGGACGCAAGGCGAGAGCACGTTCCACTGCCTCTTTACCATTTTCAGCTTCACCTACAACAGTGATATCTGGTTGTGCTGATAGATAGGCAGATACACCGATACGCACCATCTCATGGTCATCCACTATTAACACTTGAATCATTCACTTCAACCTCCTTTTGTAAATGGGTTTTCACCTCTACAATTGTTCCTTCCCCAGGTACTGACACAATTTTGTACGTACAGCCTATCTCCACAGCGCGTTCAGCAATATTTTGCAGTCCATAAGAAGTAGATTTATCTGCTTCGACATCAAAGCCAAGGCCATTGTCCTGAATACGTAAAATGGCTAAATCATCGCGGGCAACGAGCAGTAATTCAACTTCGCTAGCTTTTGCATGGCGTAGCGTATTCGATAACGCTTCCTGTGCAATACGGAATAAATGGTCCTCCTCCGCTTTGGATAGTGACATTTCTTCAAGCTCATATTCAATATGAAAAAATACTTTTTGCTGCAGCTCAATAATTAACTCCTCAAGACCTTGTGCAAGCGTTTTATTGTGCAGAGCTACTGGACGTAAATGTAATAATAATGCGCGCATTTCAAGCTGTGCCTGTTGCACAACTTTTTCAACCTGTTTTAAGCTTGTAGGATTTTCAGCAGTTTCGGTTAATGCGGAAAGCAACATCGAAGCTGCGAATAATTGCTGTGATACAGAATCATGGAGCTCACGAGCAAGGCGTTGACGTTCAGCAATAATTCGCTCTTGAATAATTTTATCATTAGCTTCTGCACGTTCATTGGATAAGCGTTGTAAGCTTTTTCGTTGGGTATCGATTAATTCACTTGTTTGAACTAAAGCTTTTTTCAAAGGTTTTGGTAAAGGTTGTTTTTTAGGTAATACAAAATCCGGTTCAACTAACTGTTTTACGATACGGGTTGCCTGAGCCTCTCTTGCACGGGCAGTCATACTAATCCAGCTTGCAATCAGTAAACTAAGCGCAAAAAGAATGACGACAATAAAACCACCGAGTGGGATATTATTATAATTCTGCTGCCATAATGGCTCCCACGTTTTCTCGTTTGGCTCGCCCCACACAACGACAAGAAGACCGAATGCAGCACTCATCAAAATAAAAAGTAGAGTAAATATTCTCGAGATAAAGGCAATCATTTACGTAGCACCTCCAAGTCCCCAAGCCATGTTGCAACATGTATCACAAGTGTACGCTTTGCATCCTCTGGGTTTCCATCTGAGAAACTTACACTTTCATTGAGTAAGCGTTGCGGTCCAACATGTAGGCATTTTAATTCACCAAACAAGGTCGTATAGTGTAAGCGGAATGGAATTTCATATGGGATATAAATTTGTACCTTACCAATGCCTTGTCGAATTGTAATGAGACTTGTGCCAGCAGGTAAAATTGTTTGTGTTGTATCAATCGTAATGTCACCTACAAGTCGCTGAATTTGAACATCTTGCCATTTATAGGCATCTAATGGTGCAGGCATTGTGCCGAATAATTCGTTCTTCGTAGCAGGAAGTTTTTCGAAAAGCTCCAAGCCAACAACTTTGGCTTCGTTTTCTCTTTGCAAGTATTGATAGAGCATATATAAGAGAATGATGACGATAAATAAGCGTAAACTCCACATCGTAAAGAGGGCAATCGAGATAAAGAAAATTCCTGTCCATTTAAAGAAACGATTTTTTTTCGAGAAACTTAAATAAAGAAGTCCTACTCCAATCAATAGACAAAAGGCGCCACCGTTATTAAAAATTGTGAGCTCCATAAAAACGAGTAAAAAGAAGCATAGTACCCAAAAAGTGAGCTTATTAGTTGTGAAATTTTGCAAGAGGGTCACCCTTCTTTCTACGAATTGATGAGAGAAGACGAACTTCTCTTAAAATAAGATATTTCATTTTAAAATTTTTTTGTGGCTCATCCCCATAGCATAGGGTTGATTTCCGTTCCGGCTGGGCGCTTTCCTGGGGGCGTCCGATGAGCCGCTTCACTCGCGCTGCTCGCTCCAGAGTCTCATCCGTGACGCTGATCCCCAAGGAGTCGCCCAGCCTCCACTCCAATCAACTTAATACATGGCAAATGTCTTCCAAATTTTTGGTGATGGGCCTTTTAATGATTTTCAAGCATTTTTTTGAATGTATCATTTAGCAATGTGGAATCGAGTGTATTTGGATAATGAGCGGAGTGCTCTAAAGTGATAAATTCCTTACCATTCGGTGCATCTAATAGTTCATAATATTGCTTTGCTAATTCATAATTCGTCTGTTTATCATATTTACCTTGTATTAAATAAACGGGTATATCTATACTTTTTACAGAATCAAAAAAATTAGTATGGATAATTTCTTTTTTTAGTTCTTGGCTTTTTATAAGGCTAAATTGTGGCCCTGAAATAAATGCTTTATACAGATCCTGTAAAGAGTAATCAGGGGAAGTAAATGCCCCTTTTATCAAGTCAAAGAGATTCACTTTCTTTATCGAATCATCAAAATAATTCATGCCTTTATACTGATTGATAAGATCGCTAAATTGATCCTCATCTTTTGCTAAATAAGGACCCTCGCCTATATCTTTTAAAATTTGGAGTGTTTTTTTATCTCCATTAGCTAGTGCTTCACTATGTAACCAATTGTAGCCAAGTTCTTGACCTTTACTAATATTTGTTACTTGAGAAATGCCCAAATAGGCATGAAACTTATCAGGATAATTAGATACTAATTGAGTTCCAATTACTGTACCGAAGGACTGACCAATGACAAATATTTTTTCCTGTTGATAATGTTCTCTAATAGTATCAACTATTATAGTAGCATCTTTTGTAAATTGAGAAAGGGTCAGTGTATTATTCGTTAATTTCTTGTTAAAACTTTTTCCGGAACCTCTTTGATCATAATAAACTGCTACGCAATTTTCGGTTATTTCAGGATGCAATGTTCGAGCACTCACGCCATAGGGGAATGGTGATCCTGGCCCACCATGTAGGAATAAACAAAATGGTTTCTCCTTATCTTTTCCTTCAATTAATATATATTGTTTATCGCCATTTACATTGATTTCCTTTAATTCGCTAATACCACCATTTTCAATAATTGCAGCACTTTTTTGTTTAATTTGTTGTTGTACAGTAAAGCGATAACCTACTAACATGATTATAAGTACTATAAGAATAAAAAAAGCAAAAAGACATATTTTAATCATAGGACTAAACCACTTTCTGTTTACATTTTTTTCATTAAGATTATTTTCTCTATCTCTTTTTGGTCACATTCAAAAGCTTTTTCTTCAAAGAAATAGGATGCTTCAATAATTGAGGCATCCCTTATTTCTTTTATTATAACATTTATTTGCTTTCAATTAGCAGTGGTGCGTTATCTTCTGTGACATTTTTTTCTAGCTGTGCAAGACGAGTCTCGAAAGATGTTACTTCATGATCTTTGTCGATTTGGTAAGCAAGTTTATCGATGTATGATTCTAAATCTTCAAAGTTGGTTTTATTGTTTTTAGCAATCATACCGTCCATTTGATGGTGAGCGCGTGTGACGTTTTCTTTGCCCATAAGCTGTAATTGACGCACTTTCATATCTTTAATTTTGTGTTTCATCGTTTCAAATTTGCGTTCAAGCTCGAAGTATTCACGTGTACTTGCTTCAATACTAGTTTGTAATGTATTGTTGCGTGCTGTGTAAGCAGCTACTTCATCAGTAGCAAAATCGATTAAATCTTGCTCCCCACTAGTAGAAGCTAATTTAAGTTGAGCCTCACGTTTAGCTAGTAAATCTGCATTTTGTTTAAATTCCTGCTCGAGTTTTTCCTTTAATTGACCTTGACGCTCTAATAATTTTCCAGTTTGCTCTGTTTGTTTTTCTGCTTCACGAATGTATTGGTTTAACATTCCGATTGGATTTTTTTGTTCCTTCTTATCAAATAAATGATGTAAATCTGCCTCTATAGTATATCTAAAGCGTTGAAATAAGTTCATGTAAATTCGCTCCTTTTATTTTGTTAAGTTAGACCATTCTTTTTCAAAGTTTGTAAACGGATCTTCTTTTTTAGCTTCAATTGTTGGGATTTTTACATCTTCGTTGTTCCATTTTTTATAGATAACATAGATAACAGCGATTGCTGCTAAACCAACCATTGCTGGGATATTAGATATTGCTGATAGAACACCTATCAGACCTACTGTAAACCATAAGATTTTGCCGAATGTCGATTTACTCGCAGCGTAGAAGTGCATACCGAGTGCTACAAACAATCCTGAAAATAGTAGACCTGCAAGCGGTGCAGTCAAAGCAAGTGCGACACATCCTGCGATAAAGCCTCCTATTAGTAGAAAAAATTTTCTCATATGTTTTAGCTCCTTTCGTTGATATCTTTATATTACCTATTAGCGCGCTTTGCTAAAACGGACTGGAAATTGATTTTACTCTAGGTCTTGAGGCTGAGAGTATTCTAAGCACTGTAGAAAAAGCAAAAATGCAATTAGCCATAAAGCATTTAATAGAACTGAAAGTAGAAAGTTTTCGACAAAAATAGAAGATGAATGCCTCCTTCGTTTGACAAATTAAAGAGTTTGGATGAGCTATACTTATGAAAAAGAAATGAGCGAAGGAGGATTTCTAGTGAGAACCTATTCCATATATAAAATAAAAGAAGAGCATTTAACGTTTATTTTCGGCAGAGAGCGTAAGTTATTAGAAATGATGCAAGGCTGTGAAGACGCTAACGAGAAATCCTTAAAAGAACTTGCATATATATGTGAAACCGTTCGCTTCGATGAGATAGCTACGATGCTAGAGGCGCAACTAGATTCTAAGTATGCACATTTAGAGAGAGCTCGTAATGCATTATTTTTAGAACATCCTATAAAAGGAAAAATGGCTATTTATTTAGTGGAACGCAAAATTTGTGTCTATTGTGAGGGTTCACGGATGCTTGATTTAGATCTATTCCAAATGCTTGCAAAGATGAGCGAGCGCTTTATTGCATTTAATAAACAAGATAATGAGTGTGGATGGCTAAAGCCAATGAAGTATACAATGCATTAGGAAATTTCACTACAATATATAGTAACACGCTAATATTTGGTGTATAATGGAGCGTGGAGAGTTTTTTTCTCGGTATATTGTAGTGGAGGAGGTTGGTTGTATGCCTACATGGGGCTGGATTATTATTGTAATTATCGCATTAGCAGCGGGCGCGGCACTTGGTTTCTTTTTAGCTCGTCAAGCTATGATGAAATATTTGAAAGAAAACCCACCAATTAATGAGCAAATGATTCGTATGATGATGGCGCAAATGGGACGTACACCGTCTGAAAAGCAAGTACGCCAAATGATGTCACAAATGAATAAAATCCAAAAATAAGAGGGATTTTTAAAGAACAACTAGTCCAAGCCAGGGCAAGTTGTTTTTTATTTTATCCACGATTTAAAAAATTCAAAAAAACCATACAATTCTATCGGAAAACTCGTTATAATGGAAATATTCTAAATAAAAGGGGTTGTCTGCATTGGAAAAAGAAAAAACAAATGTTGAAAGCTTTGATTTAGATCATACGAAAGTAAAAGCGCCATATGTACGTTTAGCAGGTGTTAAAACAGGAAAAAATGGCGATGAAGTGTACAAATATGATATTCGTTTTAAACAGCCTAATAAAGAGCATATGGAAATGCCTGCATTACATTCCTTAGAGCATTTATCGGCAGACATTATACGCAATTACTCTGATCATATTGTTGATTTCAGTCCAATGGGTTGTCAAACAGGCTTCTATGTATCGCTAATAAATCACAATGATTATGAAGACTTATTAAATATTTTAGAAAAAACATTTACGGATGTAACAAAAGCCACTGCAGTCCCAGCCTGCAATGAAGTGCAATGTGGCTGGGCAGCTAGCCATAGTCTAGAGGGTGCACAAGCGTTAGCTAAAGAATTTTTAGCAAAACGTGATGAATGGCATGTCGTTTTTGCAGAATAAATTGAAAGGCAGAAAAGTTGTTATATCAACATTTCTGCCTTATTTTTGTTTATTTACATAACCTTTTTGAGACAGCTTCTTTCAAAAATGAAATGGAATGACATTGGACGAAGAAGAATCACGATTAATTTTTTGATAGATGAAGTTTTCTAAAAAATCATGGATTAAATCCTCATATTCAGCCATATTTTCATTAAAGGATTGTGCATGGGCACCTTTATCAAATAACTTTAACTTTTTAGGACCAGTTTTTTTATTGTATAAATCCAGTGACATGGAAGCGGGGATAAATGTGTCAGGGATACTATGGATAAAGAGTACTGGCTTTTCAATAGTTGTCACAGCTTCAGAAGGTGTCACACTTTTAAAGGAATAACCGTCTCGTAAGCGGACGAAGAAATCTGCAAAACGAATGGGAATAATCGATCCGTATTTAAATTCGGTCTTAGCAATTTGTTTCAGCAGCATTGAAAAATCAGAAAACGCACAATCAGAGATATAGAAATCCGCACCGTCCTCTACAGTTCCTGCATATAGGAGCATTGTTGCGGCACCCATCGATTCACCATGAATACCAAGAATAGCGTCTTCACCAATCATTGCCTTGACAGTTTTGACAACTGCGTCAAGGTCATTTTTTTCATAATAGCCGTAGCTAGTCGTTTTCCCACCTGTTTCCCCATGTCTACGATGGTCAAAAATAACGGAATTGTAGCCAAGGCGTTCAAAAAGTCGAGCATATTTGACAGAGTTGATTTTATTTTCTGTTACACCATGGCAAATAATGATGGTATTATTTGTTTCCAATGGCTGAAACATAATACCGCGAATCGTATAACCATTTGGAGAATCGATATTTAATTCACATTTTAAATTTTTATTGAACCAAGCTTCATCAAAACGTTTTGCAGTCGTTTCACGTTCACGAACAAATTCAGGATCCTTTTGCTTAATGTACATTAATTTATTGGAGAGCGCGAAGCCAAACAGACCTGTTGCTGCTGCGGCAATCGTCGTCGTTATACCTGAAAATAAAAGCATTTTCTTTTTCATTATTAACACCTCCACATCCTGTTTCATTTGTTGTCTAGGCATACAAGCGACATCATTCGTATGTATGCACTTTGCTTAATTGTAATGTTCCCAACTGAGACTGTTTAAAACACGTCAACATTTTACAATATCTTTGGCAAAACTGCGATTATTTCTATTATCGAAAATCGTCAAAATATTTGTTAAAATAGATATATCTGCTAGTAGCATATGCATGCAGTGTTCATTTTTGAACGGGGAAAAGGGGAGAATGTTTATGACAAACGAGGTAGTAATAGTAAGTGCAGTACGTACAGCTATTGGTTCATTCCAAGGAACAATAAAGGATGTACCAGCGACAAAATTAGGGAGTATTGTTATTAAAGAAGCATTAGCACGTGCTGGTGTAGCAGGCGAAAAAGTTGACGAGGTCATTATGGGGAATGTCTTATCAGCTGGGCTTGGACAAAATCCAGCTCGTCAAGCAGCAATTGCAGCGGGTTTACCGCATGAAGTATCTGCATTAACGATTAATAAAGTTTGTGGCTCAGGACTAAAAGCTGTTCATTTAGCGACACAAGCCATTTTTGCAGGGGATGCGGATATTATCGTTGCAGGTGGCTTTGAAAATATGAGCCAAGCACCGTATGTCTTAAAAAATGCACGAGAAGGCTTCCGCATGGGGGATCAAAAAGTAGTTGATACGATGATTCATGACGGATTATGGTGTGCTTTTAATGACTATCATATGGGCGTTACAGCTGAAAATTTATGTGATGTCTATGAGATTTCTCGTGAGGAACAAGACGCCTTTGCAGCACGTTCACAACAACGTGCAGAAGCGGCCATTACAGCAGGGAAGTTTAACGATGAAATCGTAGCGGTGGAAATTCCTCAGCGCAAGGGTGATCCTATTATTTTTGATAAAGATGAATTCCCGCGTCAAGGCGTTACAGCGGAATCTTTATCTAAACTACGTCCTGCCTTTAAAAAGGATGGCTCCGTGACAGCTGCAAATGCATCGGGCATTAACGATGGTGCAGCGGCAGTCGTTGTCATGTCGAAAGAAAAAGCGGAAGAGCTAGGCATTCGACCAATGGCACTAATTACAGCGAACGCAAGCGCGGGTGTTGACCCAGCGATTATGGGAACAGGCCCAGTAACGGCAGTAAAGAAAGCATTAGCAAAAGCTGATGTGACATTAGATAATATAGATTTAATTGAAGCGAATGAAGCTTTTGCAGCTCAATCTATTGCTGTAGATCGCGAACTAGGCTTTAATCATGATAAACTAAATGTGAACGGGGGCGCAATTGCTCTTGGCCACCCAATTGGTGCAAGTGGAGCACGTATTTTAGTCACGCTTTTACATGAGATGGAAAAGCGTGATGCAAAAACAGGTCTCGCAACACTATGTATCGGTGGTGGACAAGGCGTGGCAACAGTTGTCAAGCGCCCTTGAAGTGAATAAGAAGGTGAATTGCAATGGGAAAGAAAAGAAAACAGCAGCAACGTGTAGATAGTAGCGTGACAGCTAGTCTACCAAAGCAGGAGGCAGTGACATTAGCCGATCAGCTAGGCGGTGACGTGCTAGCCAAATTAAAAGCTGCAAAGCAAGATTTAACAGTGAAAGAACAAGCCGCTGAAGAAGAGCGCCAAGCAAAGCTAGCCTTTGAGCGCAAACAACGCGAAAAAAACAAATCGTTTGAAGAACTACTAAACGAATACGGCGATAAAGGCTCCAAATTTTAAATTTAAAAACAGTGAATCCAAATGCGGATTCACTGTTTTTATGTTTTATCGGAAAGATTTCTAGATTTATCGGAACAATTTTATGTTTTATCGGAAAGATTCTAAGATTTATCGGAACAATTAGCAAAAGAAATAATTGTTGCCAAATACTATTTTTAAAAACAGTTTTATTATTATTTAATTTGAGAATCGTGAAAACTACCAAATAGATCTGTATTACTCACGAAGATAAAAGAGTTGATTTTATATATTCTTCTGTATTGTGAAATAATAAACGTTTTGATTTGTAATTCCGTTTGAAATAAACAAAATGGAATTATTAATGAAAAAAAATAACTAAATAATGATTTTATTTAACAATTTGAGTTGACAAAAAATATTCTGAATAATATGATTATTGTGAAATTGATGCTTAATCAAGAGTTTTATATCATTTTTTAATAGAAAAGGGGGATTTTCATGAAAAGATTTGGAGTCTCGTTGATGTTGCTTGTGGGAATGTTTGTTTTGGCAGCTTGTAGTAATGATAACGGGAATGATGCTAGAAGTGACACGAATGAAATTATTGAAGGTGTGCCTGAAGGAGTACAAAACGGCAAAAAAATTGCTGTTTTACGTAATCTAGCTTCAGATGATCATACGAAGCAATTTTTAGATGGTGCACGTAAGGAAGGCGAAGCTTTGGGGTTCAAAGTGGATACGAATATAGTTGAAAATAATGATGCTAAGTTCCAAGAATTAGTTTCACAAATTACACAGCAAGACTATGACGGTATTATTATTTCGCACGGAAAAGAAGATTATTCATATGACATGATTAAGCCTGCTGTTGATAAAGGAATTAAAGTGACATTATTTGATACTGTCGCTAAAAAGAATGGTCAGAGTTTAGATGGTGTTACTGCAACATTCCAAGATGATTATGAGTTAGCACGTTTATCTCTTCAAGAAATTGCGGATTTAAGTAAGGAGCCCGTAAAGGTTATTAAACTATGGTTTGGAGGTTTATCTCCTTTAGATAGACGTCAGGAAATATATAAAGAGTTCGAGGATAAGGGTGAAATTGTCACTTTAGAAACAATTGGACCTACTAATTTCCAAGATATTCAAGGTGACATTGCTGCAAAAGTGAATGCCGTTTTAGCAAAATATCCAGAAGGTACAGTAGATGCTATTTGGGGCTCGTGGGATGAGTTAGCAAAAGGGGCTTATAAATCATTAGTAGATAACAATCGTTCAGACATTAAATTGGTTTCAATCGATGTATCGAACCAAGATATTAACTTAATGAAAGAAGATAATAGTCAATGGATTTCGACAGCTGCTGTAGACCCAGCGCTAATTGGTCGTATGAATATGCGTTTAATGGCAAAAAAATTAGCGGGTGAAGAAACTCCTGCAGAGTATGATTTAGATGCAAAATTAATTAAACAAAGTGATTTAAAAGATAACACAACGATGCTCAATCTAAATGAAATTATTGATGGCTGGGGCGTATCTACTGATTTTGATGAGGAATGGATGAAAACATTACGTGAACACTATTCAAAATAATACAAAGATGACGTCTTGTTTTCAATAAGACGTTTTCTTTTACCTTAATGTGAAAGGGGTATTTGTTATGAAAGCCAAGACAGTCATTGAGATGAAAAAAATTTCAATTGAATTTCCCGGTGTGAAAGCCTTAAGTAATGTCGATTTCCAATTAGAATCAGGCACGATTCACGCTGTCATAGGTGCTAATGGGGCTGGTAAATCAACTCTAATGAAAATTCTTTCAGGAGCCTATCCGCATTATACCGGTGATATTTTTATAAACGGTGAACTAGTTTCTATTACTGATGCGAAAAAATCAAAGGAATTAGGTATAGATATTGTTTATCAAGAAGTAGATACAGCGTTAATACCCTATTTAAGTGTTGCAGAGAACATTATGCTAGATCAACTGATATTCGATAAAAAGTCAATTATCAATTGGCGAAAGATCCGTCAGTGTGCAAAGGATGTGTTAGATCGGATTGGTATTGAGTTAAATATTGAAAAAAAGGTGCAGGATATTTCTTTAGCGGATAAACAAATGGTGTTAATAGCGCGGGCATTAATTCATGAGAGAAAATTTCTAATATTAGATGAGCCTACCGCCCCTTTAAGCCAAGCAGAAACTGAGAAATTGTTTTCTATAGTCCGAGATTTAGTTAAAAATCATCATCTTGGAATTGTCTTTATCTCTCACCGGATACCAGAGCTATTTGAAATTTGCGAAAAAATCACCATTATGAAAGACGGCAAAATTGTAAAAGAAAGCTTAATTGAAGGGATTACTCAAAATCAAGTTATCGAGCAAATGCTTGGTAAAACTTTTGATTTAGTTCATCACAAACAATTAAAAGAAAAAGGACAATTAGCCTTACGGGTCAACCATCTTTTCGACGATTCAGGCTTAGTTAATGACGTATCTTTTCATGTCAATAAACATGAGATTATTGGTCTTGCTGGCTTAGTTGGAGCTGGAAAAACAGAATTATGCAAAGCGATATTTGGCATGTCTAATATTAAAGCGGGTTCCATTGAATTATATGGAAAACCTATTAAAAACCTAACTCCCTACCATGCTGTTAAAAACCATTTCGGTTTAATTCCTGAAGAACGTCGGAAAGAAGGGATATTTGTTGAAGAACCGATATTCAAAAATTTATCGGTGGCCAATTTACAACCATTCACATGTTTAGGCAGCTTTATTAAACAAGCGAAAGAACGAGAGGCTGCTCGATCGATGATTCAAAAAATAGGTGCTAAAACACCGAACGAACATCAAAAGGTAGCGAATCTTTCTGGTGGTAATCAACAGAAAATCGCAATTGGTAAATGGTTAATGACCGATGCAGAAATTCTTCTGTTTGACGAACCTACAAAAGGCGTCGATGTTGGAGCTAAAAGCGATATTTTTAATCTAATTGATGAGCAGGCAAAAGAAGGAAAGAGCGTTATCTATGCGACGAGTGAATTAAGTGAAATTTTGTTAATTACTGATCGAATTTACGTAATGTACGACGGGAAAATTGTGAAAGAGTTAGTCACTAGCGAAACGACAGAAGATGAAGTTATGTTCTATGCTACTGGAGGCGAAGCGTATGCAAGAGCGTAAAAACAACCGAACGCTTTTATTTATTAAGGATTGGGCCATTGTACTAGCAGTTATTTTATTGATTATTGTTTTCACTGTTACTATTCCTAATTTTATGCAAACAAATAATGTCTTAAATATTTTAAGAAGTATTTCAATCGTTACGATAATAGCAGTTGGATTAACGGTTTCTTTATCTGTTAATGGTTTCGACTTATCGATTGGTTCGACAGCCACATTGGCGAATTCAGTTGTTGTATCTATGTTTGTATGGTTTAGCCTGCCAACAGGTGTATCCATTTTGGTTGCTATTTTAGCCGTTCTTTGTGTAGCACTATTTAATGCGTTTTTAATTGTAAAAGTGAAAATACCCGATCTGTTTGCCACATTAGCAACTATGTTTATTGTTGAAGGCGTTGCTATGACCTATACAGGGGGCGGTTCAATCTCTGTTGGTATGCCTCGTTTAGATGGGACACCAACAGAAGGTAGAATTTCGGATTTCTTCTTATTGTTAAGTAAGACACCTTGGATTATTTTAATCATGTTGTTCATCGTTATGTTAGTACATGTATTTTTAACATACACCAAACATGGACGATTTTTATACGCTGTTGGTGGTAATGAAGAAGCCGCAAAATTATCGGGGATTCCTGTCAACCGTTATAAAATGTTAGCTTATATTTTTTCAGCAGTTTTAGCCGGGATTGGTGGGCTATTGCTCGCGTCTCAAATCGGGTCTGCACAAATCAATGCAGGTGCAGGTTATTTAATGCCAGCTGTTGCTGCTGCTTTTATAGGGCAATCATTCGCTGGTCATGGCAAACCAAATGCCATTGGAACATTATTCGGAGCCGCATTAGTCGGTATTTTAGAAAATGGATTAGTAATGTTATCAGTTCCTTACTATTCTTTAAATATTATCAAAGGACTTGTTTTAGCATTTGCGCTAGCTTCAACGTATTACAGTAGAAAAAAATAGGAGGTTATTGTTATGTATTCCAAATATTTTTTAATGAACGAAGAAGATATTAAAAGCTATGTACAAGTAAAAATTAAAGGTTTTAGTGGAACGCTACATAGTGACGAAATTGGTGATGGCAATTTAAATTATGTATTTCGTGTGAAAAATGAGCAAGGTGACTCTGTCATCGTCAAACAAGCTGGTCCACAAGCTCGTATCTCTGAGGATTTCGTGCTATCTACAGATCGAAATCGAATAGAAACAGAAGCATTATTAATTGAGGGTGACCTTACACCTTCCCTTGTACCAGAAATTTTATTGTTTGATGAAGTTATGAGTTGTTGCGTAATGGAAGATTTAAAAGATTTTGAGATTATGAGAAAGCAATTGAACGTATTTAAAACGTATGATCATTTCGCCGAGTTAATCTCTACTTTTATGGCGGAAAATCTTATTCGAACAACGGATTTTTTACTAGATCCAAAAAAGAAAAAAGAATGTCAAAAGCGATTCATCAACCCTGAGCTGTGTGAAATTACAGAACATCTAGTTTATACGGAGCCTTATATTGATTTCAAAAAGCAAAATATTTTAACGGCTGGAAATGAAGAGTGGATACATTCGTATGTATACGAGGATACAGATTTACATTTAGAAGTTGCTAAACGGAAAATGCAATTTTTAACAGAGGCGCAAGCGCTTTTACATGGTGATTTGCATACAGGCTCTATTTTTATTAATGATGAAACATTGAAGGTTATTGATCCAGAATTCGCCTTTTATGGACCTATAGGTTATGATGTGGGAAATTTAATCGCTAACCTAACATTTGCCTGGACAAGAGGATTAGCTTACGAAGAAGACGAATTTGTTTCGTGGATTGAAGAAACATTACTATCTACTATTCAATTATTCCAGAAGAAGGCACGAAATATCTTAGCCACATCAACGGAGCAGTTTGCTGTCTACTCGGCTTTACTCGATAACTATATGGAACGAATCAGTCGAGATGCTTTTGCAATTGCAGGGATTGAAATGAACCGTCGTATAATTGGCTTAGCCAAAGTAGCAGATATTACGACCATTGAACCAATTGATGCTCGTATAACAGCCGAAAGACGTTGTTTAAAGGTTGCGAAAGAGTGTATTTTAAATAAGGAAATCAGCCATATTCAAGGCTATATTAAGCTATTACACAAATATAAGAATGGGGTGTTGATTTAATGGAATTGAATACAATAGAATGGAAAAAAGATACACTCATTCTACTAGATCAAACAAAATTGCCAAATGACATTGTGTATGTAGAAGTCCAAACTGTAGAAAAAGTATGGAATGCTATTCATACAATGATTGTACGAGGGGCTCCGGCTATAGGTGTAACAGCAGCTTACGGGGTATATGTGGCGATTCAGCACTATGAAGGTTCTGTTAGAGCGGCAAAGGAAGAGGTACAAAAGCAAGTACAGTATTTAGCAACATCTCGTCCTACAGCTGTCAATTTATTCTGGGCTTTAGAAAGAATGGAACAGAGAGCCTTGCAAATAGAGTTAGAGACGAATGATTTAGAAATATTCCAGGACATTTTATTACAAGAAGCGATTGCTATTCATACTGAAGATATCGAGATTAATCGTTCCATAGGTGAACATTTATTGACGCTTTTGGAAGATGGTCAAGGGGTACTAACTCATTGTAATGCTGGGGCTCTGGCTACAACAAAATATGGCACAGCGACTTCTCCTTTTTATTTGGCAAAGGAGCGGGGGATGAGTTTTAAAGTATTTGCTGACGAGACAAGACCTCGTTTCCAAGGTGCTATGCTTACATCTTTTGAACTCTTTAATGCTGGTATTGATGTTACGTTGATTACGGATAATATGGCAGCGACGGTGATGGCACAAGGCAAAGTGCAGGGGGTCATTGTTGGCTGTGATCGTGTAGCTGCAAATGGCGATGTTGCTAACAAGATTGGGACACTCGGTGTGGCTATTTTAGCTAAATATTATAATATTCCCTTTTATGTAGCGACACCTACACCGACGATTGATTTACATTGCCCAACTGGTGCAAATATCCCGATAGAAGAGCGTAGTGTAGATGAAGTGTTAAAACCAACAGGACAATACATCGCGCCAGCTGATGTAAAGGTGTATAATCCGTCCTTTGATGTGACACCTGCTGCACTCATAACAGCGATTGTCACAGAAAAAGGGATTATCGAACACCCGACAGAAGAAAAGGTGCGTGCAATTTTTAACTAATCAAAGATAGGATGACACGCATGACAAATTCTCTTAAACGAAGACAAGATGAAATTAATAAACTAGTGAACCAAAAAAATTACGTAGAGATTTCAGATTTAAGTGAACGATTTCAAGTGTCTGAGATGACGATTCGACGCGATTTAGAAAAGATGGAAAGTGAAGGGTTATTAATTCGTGTGTTGGGCGGCGCAAAGCCTATCCAAAAATCCTTTGTTGAAGATAATTTAAATTTACGCGCATCTGAAAATTTAGAAGCTAAGCAATTAATGGCTCAAGAAGCGGTTACATTAATTCAAGATGGGGACGTAGTGGGTATCGATGCAAGTACTTCGGCAGCAGAAGTCGGAAAATTGATTAAAGGGATCAAGAATATAACAGTAGTTACGAATAATATAAGCGTTGCCCTCGATTTAATATCGAGTGAAGTGACGACGATTTTACTCGGCGGTTATGTACGTCCGAACTCTATTTCAACGATGGGAACGTCATTGAAGAAATATATGGAATCTATCAATATCGATAAACTGTTCATCTCTGCAAGGGGCTTGACATTACAAGAAGGATTAACAGACTCAACAATTGATGAGGGCGAAGCTAAACAAGCAATGATTCACAAATCTAATGAGGTAATAGCACTTGTTGATCAGAGCAAGGTTGGCGTCAAAAAACTATTCCAAGTCATGCCAGCCGATGCTATTTCTACAATTATCGTTGATGAAATAAAACCATTTAACGACGAACAACAAGAAGTCGTAAATGAATTTTTGAAAAGTAATTTAGATTTACGCATTGTGCGAAAAAAATAAGCGTCACCATATTGTGATAGAGCAATAGGAAAGGTGGAATTAGATGAGACTTCAAACGGAGCGAGAAAAAGTTGTTCGTCATTGTCAATTAATGATTCGAAATGGATTAACAAAAGGAACTGGCGGAAATATTAGTATCTATGTTCCTTCTGAAAATTGCGTCGCCATAAGTCCAAGTGGTATCCCCTACGAGGAACTAACCGCTGCTGATATCGTTTTGATTGATTTAGAAGGGCATGTAATCGAGGGGCATCATAAACCTTCTAGTGAATGGGCGATGCATACAATGGTGTATAAAAGGCGCCCTGAACTTAAAGCGGTTGTGCATACACATTCTATTTTTGCCAAAACACTTTCTTGTTTACGTGAACCCTTACCTGCAGTCTCTTATTTGGTTGCAGTAGCTGGTAAAGCAGTTCAATGTGCTGAGTACGCAAGTTTTGGTACACCAGAACTCGGGGAAAATGCACTTATAGCAATGGAAGATTCGAAAGCAGTTTTGCTTGCTAATCATGGTTTGTTAGCAGCGGGTGCAAATGTGGAAGAAGCCTTTAATATCGCTGAAGAAATAGAACTATGTGCAGAAGTATATATTCGTGCTAGATCTATTGGCACACCAGTTATTTTAGATGATCAAGAAATGACATATATGTTAGAACGATTCCAAACTTACGGGAAACCAGTAGAAAATAAATAATCATATAAACCCTCCTCAAATTATCAACTTTTCGAGGAGGGATATTTTATTTATCGGAAAGATTTCGAGATTTATCGGAACAATTAGTTGTGAAGATGAAATTATTTACATTATATTCCTTGAATGATAAAATTAATCACCTTTAAATACAAGGATAAAAGAGTGCTATCCTTTATTTAAAAATTTAAAAACGGGAGACGCTGCCAATACATATATCTCTTAATAGTTTAGTTACAATCTATGATAGGAGAGAAAAAATGATTGAATTAAGCACTAAAAGATTAAGATTAATCCCATTAAATGCAGAGTATTTAGACTTACTAATTAATGAAGAAGAAACATTGGAAATAGAGTTGTCATTAAATAGTAAAGAAGTTTTTCTTGATGAAGAACTAAGACAAGCTTTGAAATTTAGACTATCGAAAGTATTAGAAGATGAGGAAAATTATATTTGGTACACAAATTGGTTAATCGTATCGAAAGAAAAAAACTGTATCGTTGGTGGCATTATGCTAAAAGGTCTACCGAATGAGCAGGGTGAAGTCGTAATCGGGTATTATACATTTCCACAATATCAGGGAAAGGGATACATGACGGAAACTGTTAGGATGATGAAAGATTGGTTACTACGTCAATCTAATGTTAAGTATGTGGTTGCTGATACTGATAAAAATAATATTGCCTCACATAAGGTATTACAAAAAGCAGGTGCAACGTTATATTCAGAATCTGAAGAACTATATTTCTGGAGATTCGAATAAGATTATAAAAAAGACAAAGAGAACTCTTTAAATTTTATTAAAAGTCAAGAGTCAAAGTAATACACTTAATAGATCAGTATCCTATATACAATGAGCAACATTATAATACGTTATTTTTAAGCTGAACTATGATGCCGAATTAAATAGGGAGATTGATACACTTTGGTAAAATTAAAAGACTTTAATATTGATTTTGACTGTACTCAAGTAACACCTTTTTTCCAAGTCCATGAAGACAATCGGATACGATTTGATATTGAGAAGCTAAGTAGTGTTAACCTACAATTAATTATTAATCAAATATTTAATGGAAATAAAGATATTAATGCTATCTTTGTTTCTGAATATATTTTCAATAAAAAACGTAAGTCAGCCAAAACAAAGATTGGTCAAATTATTCATTTGAAAAATTGGAAAGAGGATGTAGTATTAGAAGGCGATACAAATGATGGAGTAATTTATGCTTCTATAAAAAACTTAGATCCTTTAGATGTATATAATTACTGTTTTAATGTTAAAAAAGGATTAACAGGAGCATATATTTCATTCTATTCCAATGAATATTTATTATATGTAAGTAGTGATGTTATTGATATTATTTCAAATGATTCTACTAATATTAATAAGCTAAAAGGTAACTATAAAAACCTTTATGATACGTACTATGAGATCTCTAATGAATAATTAAAAGATTTGTTAATTTACTAATTAAGTAAAGCAGTATTGTACCTAGGGGCTTTCCTTGAAAAAGGGGGGAGTCCTTTTGTTATGTAGCTAAAGGGGCAGTTTAGCTGAAGAAGAATAATTGACAAAATAAAAAGAATTTCACGAAAGATACAATGTATATGAATGGTAAAATGGTATAATTTTCTTTAATGGAATGGAAGGAGGCGTTGTTCTATGAAAATAACGATGAGACTTAATGGGGTATTATTAAAAAGGTGAACGTATCATTACCCCTATAAACTACGTGAAGCCTTTAAATAGGGGGACATAATTTTGATAAATGTAAAGCAACAAAATTTAATAACAATATCAATGGACAAAGTAAGTTTCCAGTTACAAGAGGAACATAATTTTTTTTGGTTAAAAAAAATAGGAGATGTTTTTTGTGTATTCGATGAACAAGATTCAGGAAACATTAGTTTCGGAGTAGAAAAAAACAACAAAAAGTTCTTTGTCAAATATGCTGGGGCTAAACCGATGGACTTTTCTGGTAATCCAAAAGATGCAGTAGCCCGTTTGATAAAGGCGGTACCAGTTTATAAAAAGTTAGAACATCCAAATTTAATAAAATTGGTTGACCATTTCACTATTGAAAATGGGTATGCAGTAGTATTTGATTGGTTCGAAGGTGAATGCTTACATTCTCATTGGTCTTTTGGTGGAAGGGCTAAATATACTAACCCTGAGTCACCTTTCTATCGGTTTAAAAATCTTGATATCAATAAACGTTTGGATGCCCTTGATACCATTTTTTCTTTCCATACGTATGTAGAATCACAAGGATTTGTTGCCGTAGATTTTTATGATGGGAGTATTTTATACGATTTTAAAAATCATAAAACAAAAATATGTGATATAGATTTTTATCGTAAATCACCTTCTATTAATGATTTAGGTGAACATTTCTGGGGTGCTACAAGGAGTAAATCTCCAGAGGAGTTTAATCTAGGTAGTCCTATTGATTCAAAAACCAATGTATTCACAATGGGTGCCATAGCATTTGGTTTATTAGGTGGGGAAATGGTTCACTCAATTTCAAAGTGGGAAGCTAATAAGAACTTGTATGAAGTAGTAATTAAAGCTGTCGAGGAAGAAAGAGATAAACGTTATTCAACGGTTAAAGAATTTTATGATGCTTGGAAGGCTGCATTAAGATAATTAAAATCTTTATATTTTGGGTTGGTACTTTAATAAGGTGTCAGCCCTTTTTCTTTTTGGGACAAGCTAGACAAGTTTGTTTAAATGCGTTCTTAATTAGTATAGATTTTATTTGTGAAGGATTACACTTAAACTAACGGAGCAGTTTAGTTGAATAAGAATCATTATATTGGGAGGATTTTTTTATGGAAAATAATTCATTTCGCAAGTTTCTTGAATTGTATCTAGAAGTTTGGAGAAATTCATCATTAACAGACTTGAAAAATATAATTTCCAAGGATTATAAAGCAAGAGAGGTTTCAAGTGGCGAATTAGTAGATTTTGGTTATGAAGAGTCGATAATTGGTTGGGAACAAGGCTTTAATTTCGCAAAAGAAAAAGAAAGTAAATGGGATTTAAATGAAATTTCAATAGTTCCTTTACGAGAAGATGAAGTTATGGCTATCTTGTCTGCTACATTAATTATCGGTGGAAAGAAGTTAGAGAATGTTAGCTTATTTTTTCAAACGTTTAAAAAGAAAGAAAACGATGATTGGAAATTGATACGAAGTTACATAGAAACAGGAGTACCTAATGAAAATATTAAAAAAATCCAATTCAACTAACGGAGTGCTTTAGTTGAAGAAGAGACAGCAATCGCTGTCTCTTTTTACTACTTAAATGATTCAAAATGAGCTGTAACCCATTTTCGTTTTCTGAAATATACTGTTCAGCAAGAATCAGTCTTTGGGAGTACACCACTATATATGAGTGATGTACTAATTATTTAATATAATGTGTGACATTAAAGACAATCTCTTGATATTACTGTTTTATAATACATTCACTTGTCTTTAATTTTACAGAGTAGAGCCCTTTGTCTTTTAAAAATCTTCCTCACCAACACTACAATCCCAACAAAAACAATCGCTCCAGCTGTATCCAAAATAACATCCTGTCCGCTCATCGTGCGTCCGGGTGTAAAGCTTTGACGTAACTCATCAAGCATTGCTATAAGAGCTGTCCCGGCAATAGCGATACTTGCGGCGAATCGACGTTTTCCCCATGCGAAGTAAATACCAAGTGCGATGCAGCCGAATCCAGCAAAATGCGTGAATTTCCGAATTAAAAATTCTACAAACTTAAAATAACCACGCTCTTCAACGGAAACAACGGTGTCCCAATAAGGGATTTTTAACACAGATAATTGCTTTTCAAACGGCTTATTTGCTAATATTTGCTCTAATTCAGGAATAATTGACTGTTGTTCATAGGTCATACTAGAGGAAATCGCAAGTACTACTAAAAATGCTAATAATATAAGCCATTTTTTCATCGGTGATCCATATATTGTTCTGCTTTAGTTAGCTCTTTGACTGCTTTAAAATCTGTTATCGAATCCATTTTTTCATAGGCAGCAAGTGTTTGCGCCAGCTGTTCCTGTGAGCTTGCACCAATCACTGTTGAGGCGATAGTAGGTTCCTTTAGATTAAAGGCAAGTGCTAGTGCATGTAAATCGTCATAATGTGAAGATAAGCTTGGTAATGTTGTTGTTAATTCGTCCGCTGTATAAGTGTTAAAGCCATTGACACGCTGTAAACGTTCTTTCCAGCTATTTGTTAGTAAACCTTTTGCAACAGTCCCACGTGTTACTACGGAAGCCCCTTCACTTGCGATAAAGTTGAGCCATTCCTCTGGACGACGATCTAAAGCACTATATTGCATCATGACACTTTTTGCAGAACTTGCTGGTAAAAAACGCTTTAGTACATTTGGTCGAATAGAGGAAATACCATATTCTCGGATTAAGCCATCCTTTTTCAAATCTTCAAATGTGTCGATAATGCCATCCCAATCGTCCTCAATAGTACCACCGTGTAACTGATAAACATCAATATAGTCAGTACCTAGCCGTTTCAAGCTAGCGTGTAGAGCTTCCTTTATATAAGAAGGGGATGCATCCCAATGCCAACCTTCTACTCCTTCTGTCCATCGATTACCAACTTTCGTCGCGACTATTACATCTTGACGACGCTTTCCTAAAATAGCTCCGATCATTTCTTCATTTGCCCCAAAATCATATAAATCAGCTGTATCGATGTAATTAATGCCAGCATCTAGTGCCATATCGACGATATCAGCAGCCTTTTTCTTATCTGTCGAAAGAGACATGCCCCCTAAACTAATTTCTGAAATAAGCAATTCACTTGAGCCAAGCTGTCTTTTTTTCATACTAATGCCCTCCTTCGATTTCTCTACTTGTAATGGTACAATGAACATATCTGAAGAACAAGCGAGGTAATAGTCAATGAAAAAGTTTGAAGAAAAAACGACAAAGACTACACCCATTTATGACGGGAAAATTGTGAAACTACAAGTTGATGATGTCACTTTACCGAATGGTAATGTTGCAAAAAGAGAAATTATTAAGCATCCTGGTGCAGTGGCAGTTATTGCTGTTACCGATGAAGGAAAGTTAGTATTAGTGGAGCAATATCGCAAAGCTTTAGAACGTTCAATTGTTGAAATTCCAGCTGGTAAGCTTGAACCTGGTGAGGAGCCAGTTGTGACGGCACGGCGTGAATTAGAGGAAGAAACAGGTTACGGTGCACAAAGCTTAACTTATTTACAAGCGTTTGCAACATCCCCAGGCTTCGCAGATGAGATCATCCATCTATTTGTGGCAAAAGATTTATATACAATAGAAAACAAGGCAGATTTAGATGAGGATGAATTTG
Source organism: Lysinibacillus sp. NPDC059133 (assembly GCF_042755925.1). Lineage (NCBI taxonomy): Bacteria > Bacillati > Bacillota > Bacilli > Caryophanales > Bacillaceae > Lysinibacillus > Lysinibacillus sp. NPDC059133. The sequence goes on from NZ_JBHZDH010000032.1 coordinate 30,052, forward strand.
TCGAATTAGTAGAAGTTTCGTTGGAAGAGGCGGGGCAAATGGTTGCAGATGAGCGTATATACGACGCTAAGACAGCGTTTGCAGTACTTTGGCTAGCAGCACAATAAGATAATAATCTTTAGCATAATAGAAGCGGACGAGCATAAGCTGTACAAACCTTGATAGAAAAGGAGCATGTTTATGTCTCGTACGGTGTCTATATTTTATCACGCATCCATCATTGCAGTGAGTTTCGTTTGTGGCGTTATCTTATTTCATATTATTGGTGGGCCGAATGCAGAGCCTTTTATTTCATTTATAGAGCCTCGTTTAATAGATGGGGACAGGCATTCTCTATTTCGTTTAGTGTTACCTGTTGCTGTTTCAATCGCTCTTGTACTATTGCTTGCAACACATAGTGTCCTGAAGGTTTTAGTACGTGTAACGGTGGCGATACGTGCAACTTTTTTTGGCTTTAGCTCGGTTTTTTTATTACAAAAACTTGAGGCTTTCTGGGTTTATACGATTTGGTGGTTTCCATTTCAGCTCATCTATTGTATATTGTTGCTAGTCCTATGTAATTTACTTGTACCAGCCTGGTCTAAGAGAAAAATCGGGAAAATGATACATGGTCGGACAATTTTGTTGAATTTTTTCGCATTTTTCATCATAATAGTGGCTGAGTTTATAGTTATTTCTTATGTAATAAATTGATCATTACACTTTGAAAGTGGCTTATCACCAAAAGCTGTGGATGACATTTGTTAAACCAACCGCATATTATGGTGATGAGCTACGAAAATTTAGCATCAGGTAAAAAAATACAAAAGCATATTTGAAATCTATTCACTATCTTGTAATAGGATTTACTCCTTTGGTATAATGGAAAGAGTTTAGGGGGGCGTCACATGGAGAGCCGAATTGATCGTATAAAAAAACAGTTGCATAGTGCTAGTTACAAGCTGACGCCGCAGCGAGAAGCAACAGTTGCTGTACTGCTTGAACACGAGGAAGACCACCTAAGTGCAGAAGATGTTTACCTTTTAGTAAAAGAAAAGGCACCAGAAATTGGTCTTGCGACTGTCTATAGAACGTTAGAATTACTAACTGAGCTCAAAATTGTCGACAAAATCAACTTTGGCGATGGCGTTTCGCGCTATGATTTACGCCAAGAGGGAGCTGCGCATTTCCACCATCATCTTGTTTGTATCGAATGTGGTGCGGTTGATGAAATTCAGGAAGATTTACTTGAAGATGTGGAAGCCGTTGTTGAAAGACGTTGGAATTTTATTATAAAAGATCACCGACTAACTTTCCACGGCATTTGCTGGCGCTGTCATGATAAAAACGACGAAGTATCAGAAGAGAAGTGAAAAAAGATGTCCCAAAAAGTCATAAAACTTTTTGGGACATTTTTTTATTGGCCGGTGTTTAGTTAATCTGAAATTTTAGTTTTAATAACTTTTGAACGGTCTTGGATGTCTGTAATCAGTAATCTATCATTTGATACTTTCATTGTGTAACGTTTTTCGCGCTGGTATGACCAAGTACCATCTTCTGTTAGGTAAAAATCAAAAATTTCCGTCGAATCAAGAATGATTGTGGATGGATCCGTAGCATATATCTTGTCTATCATATTAGATTTGAAATCATAGGAATAGTATTCAAATGTGTTATGATCCGTTACGAATTTACTGTAATCTTTACGTACTTGTGTACCCTCTAAAAAATAATCCTGAACATAACTAAAATCAGCATTGTCTAAAGCGTACTTGTAGTTATTACGAAAATCATAGTAGAGAGAGCGAGCCGTGTCTTCATATTCGGATAAGAAATTTGCCATTGCTAATTGATTTGCTTTTTTTTCTGCCTCAGCTCTTTCTTTAGTTTGTATAGAGCCAAATTTAAGATGATGGTTTGTATTATTTAGTGTAATGATTTCGGATTTTTCTTCTTGACCATCTTGTCCTTTGTTAACAGCATATACTTTAACAGTATCATCTAGTTTTGCAGTGAAAAGTTTAACATCTTGTGCTTTTTTGTCAGTACTTTTTCCGTTGATAAATACAATTGCATCTTCAATATCAGATGTAAGATGTACCTGATAATCTGCAAGATCTAAAGAAAGCATCTGTCTGTTCTCTTCATTATTGGAAATCATTAGCTGATCTTTGATTTCATTTTGAAAATATTCATCTTTTAACGTTAAACTATAAGAGTAAATACCAGGAGCGAACTTACCAATTTTTTTTGTGTCATCAGATAGATCAGTAGAGACCAATTCTCCTATTTTAAATTTTGTGTCAAGTTTAACAGGACTACTAGTATGTACACTTAATTCAATTGGCTGAATATCAAATGTATATTTTTTGTAGAATAATAAGAAATTGTTTTCTTTTATAGTAATTAATTTTGAATCATCCTTATTTGTTATAGGGTCGGTATATCCTTTTTTTATTATTTCATTCAACTTTTCTTCTAGCTCAGGATTAATATTTTTTGTCCAATTTTGATCCTTCATATACTTGTAAAATGCTTTATCATCAATGATTGTTTCATCAGGAAAATTGAATGATTGGGCGAATTGTTCATAATTTTCTTCAGAAAAAGAATTGTTTAGATTAGCTAGCTGTTTTTTAGGGTCTAACTGGCTTTTAATGATAAAATGCCCACCAATAAGCAGTGCTAGTATAGCGACAATACTACTAATGATAACCTTTTTTGTTGTGCTCATAGGTCCTTTTTTGGGGGATGTTTTAGAGAAATAGGTTTGTTCGTGTTTTCCATCTTCTTTTTGGATATTTTCTACAACTTCTGTCTCCTCAGAATGAATAGATGGGAGTTTAGTACCGCATTCTAAACAAAATTTCTCATTCGATATTGCTTGTTTTCCACAACTCTGACATTCACGCATTATAAAACTCCTTTTTTGTAAATATAATATAAATATACCATGTAAAAAGGAAGAATAAAGAATAACTTATTGAAAAAATAATAAAAAATGGATACTATTAAATGGATAACAATAGAAATTGTGAAGGAAGTGCGTAAATGATTGATATGAAAGATATAAGTACAATGGAGTTAAAGGATTTAAAAAATGGGTTAAAATTGGTTAAAGATAAGCGTATGGAACTGATTATTAGATTAGGAGAATTGGTTCATTCGCAATTATTAAACAAAAAACTCAATCATGATGAATTATCAGAAATTTCTTTTGAAATTGCGTCGCAGGATCGCTTAATATATCGATATGGTAAGCAGATAACAAATATCAATGCGGCATCACAACAGTGTTCAAAATGTATGCAATCACTTGGTGAGAATGCAAAATTCTGCGGGAATTGCGGAACACTGAATCCTACTTATGTTGATCCAAATACTGTATATAAGTCATGTCAAAGCTGTTCGGAAGAAATACATGAATCAGCTCTATTTTGCCCATGCTGTGGTATGAAACAGGGGGCAGTATAATGACTTGTAGGCATTGTCATGAGCAACACCCTAATTATTTTACATATTGCCCCAAGACAGATGGAATTATTGAGCATGAGCCATTTAAATATACTTATGCAACGAATGATTTTTGCTTATCTTGTGGCACAAAAAACGAAGAATCAGGTTCGTTTTGTAGTCAATGTGGCTCGATAACCATTAAAAAAGTCGAGCAAAAAACGACATTTAATAAAGTGATAAGCGAAACGTTAAAAAATGTGAATGTACCAAACATGGGGAAAATGAAAGGTCAAGATTTAAAGGCTGTCTCAAAAGAAAAAGTGAATTTCTTTAAAAATAACCCATTATTCTTTGTTCCAATTGTTGTGTCCATTTTATTATTATTTTTGTTTACTCTCTTTGTGAAAAGTAGCATATTAGATGTAGTAACAGCTGATCTAGATCAAGAAGAAACAGCTATAGTTAAAGCAATTATGAGTGACCCTTCAGAGCTAGAGGGTAAGATATATGAGGAGTTTGGTATCAACCTAAGTATACCCAAAATACTCTCACTTCCAAGCTTAGTGACAGTGCTTCATAATGTTAAAGCAGAATGGAATGTTGGTATAGATGCAGGGTATACTCATAATTCTTTGAATATATCTATGGACAATGTGTTATTTGGGCTAATGTTCATTCCTTTAATTGCTTTAGCAATAGGCGGTGTTATTTACGGTATTCTGGCACGGAAAAATAATTGGCCTTTATATCAAGGAATTGTTTATTCTACAATTGTGTATGTTATTGTCATGTTAGTTATCTCTGTCATGTCAAATTTCAATGCAAGGATTGGTCAAGCAGGGTTATTTATGATGGAGGCTACAATGAATTATTCTGCTTTGGATATGATTCTGTCAGCGACTATTTTATCAATTGTCATATTTGGGTTTACTGCAATTTTAACTTATTTTAATAAATCTATTATTGAAAAATTGAGCTATCAAGTAAAATATGTGCAGTATGCTATGTTTTCTGTGGCAATTACATGTATTGGGTTACTTATTAATTTCTCAAACATTTATTTTAGTTTGGATAAAAAGGTTTTAGAATCAGAAGCGCCAGAGGAATTAGTTGGAACTCTTTCGATTTTTGGTAGTATTTATATGGGTACTTGGAATTGGATTTGTACGTTTTTTTCAAAGCTACATATGAATCTATCGTTGGAAGGTCTTACAGAGAGCGTATCTTACAGCCTTTTTGGGAACGATAAATCTGGCGTAGATAATTCTTACTTTTTTAATAGTTTATTTGAAGAAGGTAAATTTTCGGTATTGCCATCATTTATATTAGTACTAATCACGATCTTATTGATTGGTGCAGCTGGCTATATATTATATATTGTCCACCGTATGAAATGGAAAGAATGTTTGATTTTTGCAGGTATGTTTACGGCGCTACAGTTAATGATTATTTATTTTGTGAATATTCAACTCGATATTATAGCTTCCGATGGATTAGTCCAGTATTCGTTTTCATTTGAAATAATCTTGACATCTTTACTTATTTTGATCGTCTCTTCTGCAAGTTTTGTCGCTGGAGGTTTTTTGCGACAGTATCAATTAAAAAAATAAATGGACTACCTCTCTTACACGATGCGTGAAGGGAGGTTTTTTTTGTAGAGTAAGCATTTGGTTTATTGAACATGTTAATATGGAAGATAGTAGAATGTTAAGGGGGCGCTGTGATGAATGAATTTCAATATGCAATAGAGGATTATATCCATTTTATCCAAGTAGAACGACAATTATCTGATAATACATTAGCATCCTATCGCCGAGACTTAGATAATTACGTGAATTTTTTGCGGGAAGTGGAAGGAATGTCTGACTTTCGTAAAGTGGAACGGACGACCATTTTGCGTCATTTAGAGCAGTTGCGAATGCAAGGAAAGACAAGTCGTACTGTTGCCCGTCATATCTCCTCTATTCGTAGTTTTCACCAATTTTTACTTCGAGAAAAGCGAGCCGAAACAGATCCGACAGTTCATTTAGAAATGCCAATCATTGAGCAAAAGCTACCCAATGTCCTCTCGATTGAAGAAATTGAAGCTTTATTAGCAGCACCAAATCGCAGCAAACCTCAGGGCATTCGGGATGTGGCAATGCTAGAGCTATTATATGGGTCAGGGATGCGCATTAGTGAGCTGATTGCATTGGATTTAGCTGATATTCACCTAACGATGGGCTTTGTACGCGTTTTTGGTAAGGGAGGCAAGGAGCGTATCATTCCTCTTGGAAAAAGCGCCCTTTCTGCATTAAGTACTTATTTAGATGGCGCACGGAGTCAATTACAAGGGAAATATCCAAAAACAGAAGCTTTTTTTATCAATCAAAGAGGAAAACGTTTAACAAGGCAAGGTTGTTGGAAATTAATGAAGGAGCATGCTTTAAAAGCAGGCATAAAACATGAATTAACGCCACATACATTACGCCATTCTTTTGCAACACATTTAGTGGAGAACGGTGCTGATTTGCGAGCGGTACAAGAGATGTTAGGACATGCCGATATTTCCACAACGCAAATTTATACACATATTAGTAAATCCCGACTATCAGAGGTTTATAAGCAATTTCATCCACGCGCTTGAAAATTATTGGTTAGTCGGAGGTCTGACCTTTATTTTTCGCTGTTTTTTGGTAAAATAGAGACATAAGAGTAGGAGGCAAAATTATGAATAAACCATTTAAAAAAATCCATGTAGTAGTATTGGACTCAGTTGGAATTGGTGAAGCTCCAGACGCAGCGGATTTTGGAGATGTAGGTTCACATACTCTCGGACATATCGCTGAAAAAATGAATGGGCTTACAATGCCACATATGGAGTCTTTCGGCTTAGCAAATATTGAACCATTACAAGGTATACAGGCTACTGACAAACCAAAAGCATTCTACGGAAAAATGCAAGAAGCATCTGTTGGTAAAGATACGATGACAGGGCATTGGGAAATTATGGGGTTAAATATTGATAAACCGTTTAAGGTGTATCCAGAGGGATTCCCTGCTGAGCTTATTGCAGAGCTTGAAAAACGTACAGGCCGCAAAGTTCTTTGCAATAAACCTGCAAGCGGAACACAAGTAATCGATGACTTTGGCAAGGAGCATATGGAGACAGGAGCGATTATTGTCTATACATCTGCTGACCCTGTTTTGCAAATTGCTGCACATGAGGAAATTATTCCATTAGAGGAATTATATAAAATTTGTGAAATTGCTCGTGAGCTAACATTACAACCAGAATATTTAGTTGGTCGTGTTATTGCTCGTCCATTTATCGGTACACCAGGAAACTTCTCACGTACTTCTAATCGTCATGACTATGCGTTAAAGCCATTTGGTCGTACAACGATGAATGTCTTACAGGACGCAGGTTTAGATGTTATAGCGATCGGGAAAATTTCTGATATTTTCAACGGTGAAGGCGTTACTGATGCAGTACGTACGAAAAATAATACGGATGGTATGGATAAGTTTGCAGAGGTAGTACGTCGTGATTTCCATGGTATAAGCTTCTTAAACTTAGTGGACTTCGATGCGAATTTTGGGCATCGTCGTGATCCTCTAGGCTATGGTAACGCACTACAAGAATTTGATGCACGTTTACCAGAAATTACTGAGGCAATGACAGAAGATGATCTACTAATCATTACAGCGGACCACGGAAATGATCCAACATTCCCTGGGACAGACCATACACGTGAATATGTACCGTTAATTGTTTATTCACCACGCTTTAATGGTGGTAGTGAGCTAGCACTTCGTGATACTTTTGCAGATATTGCAGCAACAGTTGCAGAAAACTTCAATGTAGAAGCACCAATGTTTGGTAAAAGCTTCTTAAATGATCTGAAGTAAGGGGGATTATTGATATGAATATGGCACAGTTGTTTGAAAAGAAAAAGCAAGGCAAGGAGCTATCACAGGATGAAATTCAGTATTTTGTAGAGGGTTACACTACTGGTGCAATTCCTGATTACCAAGCAAGTTCCCTATTAATGGCGATCCGTTTATTGGGCATGACATATGATGAAACATTTTATTTAACAAAGGCAATGATAGAATCTGGAGATGTTATTGATTTATCATCTATTGAAGGGTTTAAAATTGATAAACACTCAACAGGCGGTGTAGGCGATAAAGTTACACTAATTGTTACGCCGATCATTGCTGCACTAGATATTCCTGTGGCGAAATTCAGTGGTAAAGGTCTAGGCATTACAGGTGGTACAATCGATAAATTAGAATCAATTCGTGGCTTAAAAACAGAACTTTCATCACAAGAATTTATCGACAATGTCAATAAACATAAAATTGCAGTTGCTGGTCAAACAGGTAATCTTGTACCTGCTGACAAAAAATTATATGCGTTGCGAGATGTGACAGGTACTGTCGATTCTACACCACTTATTGCCGCGTCTATCATGAGTAAAAAAATAGCAAGTGGTGCAGACGGCATTGTGCTAGATGTTAAATGTGGCTCAGGTGCATTTATGAAAACACAAGAAGAAGCTCAAGTTTTAGCTGAAACGATGACTGCAATCGGTGAAAAGCTAGGGCGTAAAGTAGTAGCGCATATTAGTGATATGGATAATCCACTTGGTAAAATGATTGGCAATAAGCTTGAGGTAGTAGAAGCAGTTGCTTTATTAAGTGGACGTATGGACGAAACGCACGAGGATCTGCTTGAAGAATGTATTATTATCTCTTCACTAATGTACCAAGTTGCAGCTGGAGTGAATGAGGCTGAAGCAACAGCAGCTGTTAAACGAGTATTAGAGGATGGTTCAGCCGCTGCAAAATTCGAGGAATTTATCGTAGCACAGGGCGGCGATTTAGCAGATATCGTACAAAAAGATACAGCAAACAAAGTAGCTGTCAAAGCACCTACTGAAGGTACTGTAGGGACGATTAATGCACTATTAATCGGAGAAGCTAGCGTTGGTCTTGGCGCAGGTCGATTAACGAAGGAATCAGCACTTGATTATGATGCTGGTATTCAATTGATTGCCAAAAAAGGCGACCAAGTACTTGCTGGCGAAACGATTGCTTATTTATATTCAAATGGTCAAATTGCTGAGGAAACAATCGAAAAAGTACAAAAGGCTTATACAATTGCATAAACAATATGAAGCGAGAATTCTCTTTAACAAAGGGGATTCTCGCTTTTTTTTGTTCTATGGAAAGGCGGAGAGTCCGAGCGATGGAAAGAAGGGCCAAGGTGACAGAAAGAAATCAGAGCGACGGAAAGAAAAGCTAGAGCGACGAAAGAAGCGCTAAAGCGACGGAAAGAAAGGCTGAAGCGACGGAAAGAAGTCAGAGCGACGGAAAGAAAGGCCGAAGCGACGGTAAGAAGAGTCAAAGCGACGGAAAGAAAGGCCGAAGCGACGGAAAGAAGTCAGAGCGACGGAAAGAATGGCCAAAGCGACGGAAAGAAAGGCCGAAGCGACGGAAAGAAAGGCCGAAGCGACGGAAAGAAGTCAGAGCGACGGTAAGAAGGGCCAAAGCGACGGAAAGAAAGGCCGAAGTGACGGAATGAAATCAGAGCGACGGAAAGAAGGGCTGAAGCGACGGAAAGAATGGCCGAGGCGACGGAAAGAAGTCAGAGCGACGGAAAGAAAGGCCAAAGCGACGGATAGCCCCGCCAAGGCGACGGAACAAACAGCCAAAGTTTTGCTGACCTGCAACATAATAATAATTCTTATGAAAAGTGTCAGCTATGTTTAAAAAATGTTGATTTATCCCATACTGCAATTAACCTAAAAAGCTATAAATATGTCGATTTGACACTATTTCGGAAGACTTTGCACTAGTTCTGTCAGCCGCAAGGAATCACCACATTGAATGTGGAATTGCACGAGGAGGAGGCGATGTTCATGCATTTTCAATTAGAGATGGTAACAAGAGAGACAGTAGTTGTACGTTTATTTGGGGAGCTCGATCATCATGCAGTGGAGCAAATTCGAGCTAAAATTTCTACAGCAATTTTTCAGGGCACTGTAACGACTATTATTTGGAATTTAGAGGGGCTGTCCTTTATGGATAGTTCAGGTGTAGGTTTAGTGCTTGGTCGGATGCGTGAATTAGAGGCAGTTGCTGGACGGACAATATTATTGAATCCATCGCCGACAATGCGAAAAGTATTTCAATTTTCAGGTTTAGGGCCATGGATGATGGATGCAACAGAAGAAGAAGCGATTGATCGAGTTAGGGGGATTGTAAATGGATAACGAAATGACATTAACTTTTTTAGCAATTAGTGAAAATGAAGCCTTAGCGCGTATAGCTGTGACAGGCTTTATTGCACAATTAGATCCAACCATTGATGAACTATCCGAATTTAAAACGGTTGTTTCAGAGGCTGTTTCTAATGCCATTATTCACGGTTATGAAGAGGACGGTATGGGCGTTGTTACAGTTCATGCGAAGCGTGAGGATGATATTGTAACTGTGTCTGTTATGGATAAAGGGTATGGTATTGAGGATGTAAGCCAGGCAATGGAACCGTTATTTACGACGAAAAGTGCGATGGAGCGTTCAGGTATGGGCTTTACCATTATGGATAGTTTTTCAGATCAGTTGACAGTAATGTCCAAGTGGCAAGAAGGTACAACTGTCACATTTACGAAGAAATTTTACTCGGTTCGCACACCGGTAATGTGAGGTTGCTATTGTGAAGCCGCTAGAACAGTCGTCCGATAAGCTATTGTCACAGGGAGAAATGCGAGATTTAATTGCACGTGCACAACAGGGCGATCATGAGGCTCGTAAACGAATGATTGAAGGGAATACGAGGCTTGTGTGGTCTATCGTCCAACGCTTTACAAGCAGGGGCGTGGAGCTCGAGGATTTATTTCAAATTGGCTGCATCGGGCTTATGAAGTCTGTGGATAAATTCGATCTAACGTATGATGTTAAATTTTCGACATATGCTGTACCAATGATCATCGGAGAAATTCAGCGCTTTTTAAGGGATGATGGAATGGTGAAGGTTAGCCGATCTATTCGTGAGCTTAATTTTAAAATTCGTCATGCAACTGATGAATTTATTAAAAAAAATGAGCATCCACCAACCATTCATGAATTAGCGGAGGTTCTTGGAGTTACAACTGAGGAAATTGTAACAGCTTCAGATGCATTGAGAGATCCAGCTTCCTTGCATGAACAATTGTATGAGAGTGAAGGGGATTCTATTACATTAATGGATCAGATGAAGGACGAAAAATCTGAGCAGCCATTTGACTATATTCCACTAAAAGAGGTGCTCACAAGACTTGAGCCTAGAGAGCAATCAATTATTTATTTGCGATATTTCTCAGATTGTACCCAAACTGAAATTGCCAACAGGCTTGGCATATCACAAGTTCAGGTATCACGATTAGAGAAAAAAATTCTTGCCCAATTGAAAACTTGGATGGCCACAAGTGCCACAGTTGAAGAGGAAGAAGTATAAAAAGACATCTAAGAAAATGGTGACAGCATGACAGAAAAAGATAAACTTTTTAACAGCGTAGAAGAAGCCGAAAATTTTCTTAAAGAACAATTTGGTGACGGCGAATCATTTGACATTAGTATTAAGCATGTATTTGTCAAAGATTTGCCGGTTCTTTGTGCATATATAAGTGGACTTGTGGATGGAATAGTCTTAACACAATTACTCTCTAATATGTTGCCTGATGAGGACATTGATATTGAGGATGAAAAGGAGTATTTTGAAGCCTATTTCAATTACCAAGGTCGTTCAGAGGAAACCAAACGTGAAGCCATTTTGTTGGCCATATTAAGTGGACAAGTAGTCTTTATAACTAAAAGTGGTTACGGCTATGTTGCAGAGATTCGAAGTTATCCAGGACGTACTCCTGCGGAGCCTGACAATGAAAAGGTTATTCGTGGATCTAGGGACGGCTTTGTAGAAGGTATTTCACAAAATGCTGCTTTGATTCGTCGACGAATTCGCAATAGTAATTTACGTTTCGAGCTACATAAAATATCCGAAATCGGTCAAACCGATGTCGCGCTAGCGTTTATAAAGGGTATTGCGAGTGATGAAACGCTAGATAAATTACGACAGCGCATGGAACAAATTCATCATGATGGCTTGACTATGACTGATAAATCGCTAGAGGAATGGCTGTTTAAACAGAAGTTTCATCCAGTTCCTTTTGTACGATATACGGAACGACCAGATATTACCGCAGCTCATTTACTTGAGGGGCATATAGCCATTATTGTCGATACGTCACCTTCCGTCATTATCGTGCCAGCAACGGCCTTTCATTTACTGCAGCATGCTGAGGAGTACAGGCAGGCACCAATAGTCGGAACCTTTGTCCGTTTTATGCGCTATTTTGGAGCAATTATGGGTTTATTATTATTGCCTTTGTGGTATTTATGTGCAACGCACGGGATACATTTACCGGATGAGTTATCCTTTTTAGGGGCAAAGGAAAAATCACATATCCCAATTTTACTACAAGTACTTATTGGAGATATTGGGATAGAGTTTTTGAGGATGGCCGCCATTCATACCCCATCACCATTATCCACTGCGATGGGGTTAGTTGCAGGTGTAATTATTGGTCAGATTGCCATTGATGTTGGGGTATTCTCGCCAGAAGTAGTGTTATATACAGCCATTTCAGCTATTCTGACATTTATTATCCCTACGTATGAGCTGGGTATCTCCATTAAACTCTTTAGACTAGTGTTGTTAATAATGACTGGAATATGGGGAGTTAATGGGTTATTTATCGGGATCTTTATATTATTTACGTATTTATGTTCATTACGTCCGATGCAAGCGCCCTATTTATGGCCACTTATTCCGTTCTTTCCAAATGCGATGCTTCGCGTACTTGTCCGTTTCCCAATGACAGCAGATGCATTGAGACCATATGTTGTCGATTCCCAACAACGAAAAAGATCATAGAAGCCGTTGCACTCGTTTTTTTCATGTGATAAAGTTCACATATAGTATTTTGTGATTTTTGCGAAAATTATCTTCATTCATCAAAAGGTTCACCACGTGTTGAAACACATGTGTTATTAAACCTTATGGACTATCCAACTAGTTGAATGAAGAAATATCCCTCTAAATAAGGATTGTAGGCTAAATTGCCCAAAATTCTTCTAAAATGAGGGGCAACTTATCACAAGACGGAACGATGTGAAAAGGGAGAGATGCACATGCATTTATATGGAACACAAGCAATTTCTGAAGATGGTCATTTAACGATTGGACAGGTAGATACATTAGAGCTTGCAAAAGAGTATGGTACACCTTTATTTGTGTATGATACAGCGCTTATTCGTAAGCGTGCACGAGGCTTTATTGATACGTTTAAAAAACTAGGTGTAAAAGCAGAAGTAGCTTATGCTTCAAAAGCATTTGCATGTGTAGCTGTGTACCAATTAGCGGCAGAAGAAAATCTATCTTTAGATGTTGTCTCTGGTGGAGAATTATTTACAGCTTTAAAAGCTGGATTCCCTGCAGAGCGCATTCATTTCCACGGTAATAATAAAAGCATTGCTGAACTAGAATTAGCCTTTGACTCGAAAATCGGTTGTATTGTCGTGGATAATTTCTATGAAATTCAACTTTTACAAGAAATCTCAGAGCGCCGTCAACAAAAAATGCGTATTTTACTACGTGTCACACCAGGTGTTGAGGCACATACGCATGATTTCATTACGACAGGTCAAGCGGATTCTAAATTTGGCTTCGACTTAAATAATGGTCAAGCAGATGAGGCTTTCCAACAAACTTTTAAGCATGAATACCTAGAGCTCCTAGGATTACACTGCCATATTGGCTCTCAAATTTTTGACACAGCGGGCTTTGGCTTAGCGGGAGAAAAACTAATTGATAAAATTTCGGATTGGAACAAGACTCACGATTTTACGTGTACTGTGTTAAACTTAGGAGGGGGCTTCGGAATTCGTTATACTGAGGAAGATGCACCGCTTGAGCCACAAGTATATGTAGAGGATATGATTACAGTTGTAAAGACTAAAGCGACTGTACTTGGTCTAACTATGCCGGAAATTTGGATTGAACCAGGGCGATCACTTGTTGGGGATGCAGGAACATCACTTTATACAATTGGTTCACAAAAAACAGTACCTAATGTTCGTAAATATATTGCTGTCGATGGTGGAATGAGTGATAATATCCGTCCTGCACTATATGATGCGAAGTACGAGGCGGTCATTGCGAGTAGAGCAGAAGAATCAAAAAGTGAAACATATACAGTGGCTGGTAAACTTTGTGAATCAGGTGATAAATTAATTATTGATGCTAAGCTTCAGGAAGCAGCTTCTGGTGATGTGCTAGCAATCTTCTGTACTGGTGCGTATGGATATTCTATGGCGAGTAACTACAATCGTGTGCCACGACCAGCAGTTGTATTTGTAGAAAATAGCGAGCATCAATTAGCAATTCGACGCGAAAGTTATGAAGATATTGTACAAAACGATCTCCCGCTAACGTTGAAAAAGGGTGAGTAAATATGAGAAAAAATAAATGGGTATTACTAGCGTCCATTTCAACTTTTATTTTGTTGTGGGGCGTTGTCTATTGGGTATTGGCGTCTAAAGGTATTCTCGGGCCTGGTTCGTAAGACAGAAATTGACTTGCGGTAAAAGTACAAATCGTGTAGGATAGTCAAAGATTATGTACAGCTAGAAAAAGAGGGAATAGACAAATATGTTAATTCGATATAAGAAAGCTTTCGAGAAAATAGCAATGGGGCTACTCTCGTTTATGCCTAACGAAAAAGACATAAAAAAGCTCAAAGAGACAATCCACTCCTATGAAAATGATAATAATTGGGTTTTATATTTATGGAAAAAGAACGATGAGTATGTTGGTATTGTTGGACTTGTAACAGACAGTAATAATATAGCTATGATTCAACATGTTTCCGTGGTCCCTTCTTATAGAGGTGAAGGTGTTGCGAAGGAAATGCTACAGGAAGTGGCAGATCTTGGCCAGTATGAAAGTGTGCGTGCAACGGAGGAAACGCGTAATATTGTTCAAAAATGTATAAATTGTATTGATGAAGAAGCAGACGATCATTGACGTCTGCTTTTTCTTTGTTTGCTTTCTTGACGTTCTGCAAGAATATGTGAGCGATCTCGAAGCATATGTTTATGAAGAAGATAATTAGAGCTACTTGATGGTAAAAGCTGTATGCGAGCAAATACTAATTCCTCCAATGTAGGTGAAAGAGGAAGCTGAAATGCTTGAAAGGACTTGCCCATCTGGATAGCAGAAAGTGTATCTGTTAGTTGTGTTAGTAGTATTTCGTAGTCGATTTCATCAAAAAAGATATGTCCCATATTATATCGAAAATTTTTGAGTGCTTTTTCTAAGATTCGTGCGGCGCCTATACAATTGTCACGTCGCCAATGATATAAACCTGTTGCGAGCTGTACGTATCCAACGAGAGGGTGCTTTTTATCACCTGGAGCAATATCTTTCCAGTAATCCTCAAGGACTTCATGGCATTCAAAAAAATCGTGATTACCATTGAAAAAAGTACAGTAGTCGATAAATAAAGTATGGTGCTGTGGATGCATTTTAGACTCCTTTCTACTATACTATAAGAACATAGAATCTCAGGGTGGTAAAACAATGTCTTATGAAGTGAAATTAGAAGCCTTTTCAGGGCCTCTTGATTTATTATTACATTTAATTAACAGATTGGAAATTGATATTTATGATATCCCAATGGCTGAAATTACTCAACAATATATCGACCATATACATGCTATGCAGGTACTGGAGTTAAATGAGGCTAGTGAATATTTAGTGATGGCAGCAACATTATTGGCTATTAAAAGTCGTATGCTTTTGCCAATTCATGAAGGTGAGCTTGATGATGCAGAATTAGAAGTCGACGGCCCAGACCCTCGTGAAGAACTGGTGCAACGTTTAATAGAGTATAAAAAATATAAAGAAGCAGCGAGTAGCCTGCAAGAGCTTGAAACAGATCGGGCACAGGTATTTACACGGCCACCAGCAGATTTATCTGGGTTAGCATCAGATGAGCAAATGGCGTTATTTGATTTGAACATCAACATCTATGACATGATTGGGGCCTTTCAAAAACTGATGCGTCGAAAAAAATTAAAAAAACCACTTAAGACAACTGTAGCGAGACAGGAACGCTCCGTAAAAGATCAAATGCGTTCGGTTGTCGATTCATTACGATTTACAGGTGGACGTGCATCATTTTTTGAGCTGTTTCCCTATGAAGATAAGCCAACGCTTATTTTGACATTTTTATCCATTCTTGAGCTGATTAAACGTCAGGTCGTCATCGTAGAGCAAAATGGTAACTTTGAAGAATTAACAGTTACCTTACAGAAGGAGGAATGGGATGATGACGAAAAAAATGATGCTACAGAGTAGAATAGAATCCTTACTATTTGTTGTTGGAGACGATGGCTTAACCATTAAACAATTGTCACAACTTTTAGGCGAACCGGAAGAGTTAGTCGTAGAGACGATGGAAGCATTGAAAACAACATATGAAGAAGATTTAACTAGAGGAATTACGGTAAAAGAAATAGCTGGAGTTTATCAGCTTATAACAAAGCCTGAATTAGCAGATACGATACAAAGATTAGTAGAAAATCCAACTGCTCAATCATTATCTCAAGCTTCACTTGAGGTATTGGCTATCGTGGCATACAAACAGCCAATTACACGTGTAACAATTGAAGACTTGCGTGGTGTGAAATGTGAAAGACCAATACAGACTCTCGCTTCTAGGGGGTTAATCAAGGAAGTTGGTCGCTCAGAAGGAACAGGACGTGCTATCTTATATGGTACAACAAAAGAGTTTTTAAACTACTTTGGTTTAAATAGTATAGAAGAAATGCCGTCTTTACCTGAAGATGAGTTAGTTGAAACAGAGCAAGAAACAGACTTATTTATGACTAAATTCCAAGAAACCTTTAGTGGAGTAAAGTAAATGAATAAGGCCTAATTAACTTCTTTCAGCGAATGTTTTCTGTAACGTAAGTGAAACGGCAGTTACAGAAGTCCCTCATCTCTATAGGTGGTGAGATGAATGCGATTTTAAGTCATTTTTTCAGCAGGTGTCCAAACATCCGCTGAAATAGAGGAACTCAGTCTAAGAGCGCCACGTCCTGTGGAAACGACTGAGTGACCAACTTCGTGTTGTTGCCGCTGACGCTTTGCTTTCGCGCAGACAAAAACACGTTGCTACCGCTGCGTTAGCACTACGCTTTCGCACAAAAAAACATCTGCTGCTGACGCTTCGCTTTCGCGCAAAAAACATTTGTTGGCCTAAAGCCTCAAGCGGATGTCACGGAATTATGCCGAGGCATAATCGATAGGTATAATGCTTTGCTTAAAACATAAATATAATCTATATTTTCCTATTACTTTTAATAAGGAGTGGCTCGTTGCTTCGATTAGTACGTTTAATATTGTTCATGATAGTCGTGGTAATGTTAATGCTTCCTCAAACCAGTTTAGCACGGGGAGGGAGCGGATATGCTGTTTTAGATGGTGACACGGGCCGTGTTTTATTCAAATCAAATAGTGATGCACGGTTACCAATAGCAAGCTTAACAAAAATTTGGACAGCACTCGTTGCTATTGAAAATAGCAATCTTCAAGATGAAGTGGTTATTTCACCGAGGGCTGCAACGTCTGAGGGCTCGTCTATTTACTTGCAGGCAGGGGAAAGAGTAACGGTAGAAACATTGTTATATGGTTTGATGCTTCGCTCAGGAAATGACGCAGCAACAGCTTTAGCAGAGCATGCCGGCGGATCGGTAGAAGGGTTTGTAAAGTTAATGAATGAGCGAGCTGTTGTTGCTGGACTCACAAATACAGTATTTATGAATCCTTCTGGCTTGCACCATGATGAGCACTTATCTTCAGCGAGAGATACGGCTGAAATGTTAAGGATTGCTCTTCAAAATAAAACTTTCAAGAAGATTGCCTCCACAGTTTTATATCGTGCCAATACTGAAAACGGGATGTTATGGGAAAATAAACACCGTTTATTACGAGAAGGGTCAGGGGTTGCCATCGAAATAGGTGATGTGACACAACAACCTGTTAATGCATTAAAATCAGCAAAAGGTTCAGCATTTGCCGGAAAAACAGGCTTTACGAAGGTAGCTGGTCGGACCCTTGCAACTGCCTTCCAAAAGGACGGGCAAACATGTATTGTCGTCACGTTGAATGAATCCGATGACTGGAATGTACATCGAGGTTTATCCAACAAGGTTTGGCAAGATTACAGTCTTGAAACAGTGGTGAAAAAAGGTAAATATAAAGTCAATAAAAACCTTTCCATTCGTTTAGAGGAACCAATTCTTTTGCAGTTAAATAAAGAAGAAAAAGAAAGTGTAAGGCAAGTATTACATGTTTCTAGAAAACGTATGGAAGGCGTACTATCCATCTTTCTCGGTGAAGAGCGTATTTATGCAGTGCCAGTAAAGGTTGAATCAGCGGATCGTTAAAAGCGATCCGCTGATTTTTTTTTAGCATTTGTAATTGCTTGTGCCATATTTTTATACATTAACGCTAAAAGCCCCGCTGGAACGTTGAAGAGGGGATTAAAAGCGACACCTAGAAAATCAATCTTTGTTTATTGATATATATTTTTTATGAATTCTTTTGTAGAAGAGTGAGAGTTATTTGTTAAACGTATGCCACGTATTTAAAGTTGATCTTCGTTCCGGCTGGGCGACTCCTTGGGGATCAGCAATAGAGGAACGAAGGCTAAAATCATCACATCCTGTGATAACGCCTTCGTGACCAACATCGGTGCTGTTGCTGTCGCTTCGCTTTCGCACAGACGAAAACCTTTTGCTGACGCTGCGTTAGCACTACGCTTTCGCGCAAAAAACATCTGTTGGCCCGAGACTCTGGAGCGAGCCGACAGAGGAACGAAGGCTAAAACCATCACGTCCTGTGATAACGCCTTCGTGACCTACATCGTGTAGGCCCAAGCGGCTCATCGGACGCCCCCAGGAAGCTCTGCTCTGCGCGAAAGCGAAGCGTCAGCGGCAAATGTTTTATCTGTGCGAAAGCGAAGCGGCAGCAACAAATGTTTTATCTGTGCGAAAGCGAAGCGGCAGCAACAAATGTTTTATCTGCGCGAAAGCGAAGCGTCAGGGGCAAATGTTTTATCTGTGCGAAAGCGTAGCGACAGCAACAACAAAGCGCCCAGCCGGAACGGAAATCAACCTCACGTTATGGTGAGGATCCATAAAATTTAAAGTGCAAATTATCCAGAATTCGGCTAATAAAAACAATTGCAAATAATTTAATTACTTACGCATAATTAGTTTTTCTTTAATAATGTATAAAAGTATGACATAATTTTCACAGATTAGCGGGAAAAATAACCTTATTCA
The DNA here is from genome assembly GCF_042755925.1 of Lysinibacillus sp. NPDC059133. Lineage (NCBI taxonomy): Bacteria > Bacillati > Bacillota > Bacilli > Caryophanales > Bacillaceae > Lysinibacillus > Lysinibacillus sp. NPDC059133. The sequence goes on from NZ_JBHZDH010000032.1 coordinate 48,928, forward strand.
TAATATGCGAATGAGGTTTATATTTTGGTGTCTAAAACCAAGGTGAATGAAAATTAGAGGTGAAAGAATGGAAAGATTACAGAAGGTTATTGCGTATGCTGGTGTGGCGTCTAGGCGTAAGGCAGAACAATTAATTGTAGAAGGTAAAGTAAAAGTGAACGGAGTCGTAGTGCGTGAGTTAGGTACAAAGGTTTCCAACTCAGATACGATAGAAGTAGAAGGCGTGAAGCTTGAGAAAGAGGATAAGGTTTATTACTTGCTATATAAACCACGTGGAACGATATCAGCTGTAACAGACGACAAAGGACGTAAAACTGTCACAGATTTGTTTAAGCATATCCCACAACGAATTTTCCCAGTTGGCCGTCTCGATTATGATACATCTGGCTTATTGTTATTGACAAATGATGGTGAATTTTCTTATATGCTGACACATCCGAAGTTTAAAATCGACAAAACATATATTGCTCGTGTTAAAGGTGTTCCGACGATTGAGGGCTTAAAAAAACTTCAACGAGGAATCAAGCTAGAAGACGGTAAAACAGCTCCAGCAATGGTTAGTATGACTTCTTTTGATGAGAATGCAGGTAAAGCAATCTGTGAAATTACGATCCACGAAGGGCGAAATCGTCAAGTACGTCGCATGTTCGAGGCGATCGGTACTCCTGTTGTTAAACTAAAACGTGAACGCTTTGCATTTTTAGATTTATTCGGACTAACGCCGGGGGAATATCGTGAATTAACAAAGCATGAAGTGAAGCAATTGCGAGTGTTAGCGGAGACAGGAAAAATCGGATAAATGAGCAATTACTAAGAGAAAGTGAAATACTTCTATGTGTAATAGTAATGTATTCACTTTCTTATTAGTGAAATCGTTCATAAATCATTCATAATTATTAGCTAAGCGTTTGTGTTTCCTTTTGATATAATAGGTGAGAATAGTACACCTAATTAGTTTTTCATCCAGATGAAATCGGTTCCACAAATTAATCAGGTGGTGTTTGACGCACAAGTGATTGACAAATATTAAATTTGACAAACATAAATGGTGTAAATAAGACGGTAAAATCTATACATATGAATGTTTGTATGAAAAGCTTAGCGTCTTGCTCTAAGCCGTAATTGATAGGGGGTTTATTAACTTGGAGAAAAAGAAAAAACGTCTCGTCATTCGTACCATTATTTTGGCAGTTTTAGTCTTAGCAATTGGTTACACGGTATACGGAACAGCGACAAAGGATAAAGTAGAGTTATTAGCAGTAGGCTCTAAAGCACCAGACTTCACGTTAGTAGATTTAAACGGTGAGAAACATAAGCTGTCTGATTATAAGGGGCAGGGCGTATTTTTGAACTTCTGGGGAACTTGGTGTAAGCCTTGTGAAAAGGAAATGCCTGCAATGGATCGTCAGTATAAAGTTTTTAAAGATCAAGGTGTACAAACATTGGCGGTCAATATTGCACAAACAGATTTTGAAGTACAGAATTTTGTCGATAGATATGAGTTAACGTTCCCGGTAGTTATTGACAAAACGAAAAGCGTTCAGACTACCTACAATGTAGGTAATTTACCTGCAACTCTCCTTATTGATCCAGATGGCAAAGTAGCCAAAATTATTACTGGTGAAATGACGGAGAAAAAAATTGCTTCGTACATGGAATTAGTGAAGCCGAAATAAGGAGTAAATGACTATGGAAAACATCATTTGTGCTTGTGGTCATAGTAACCCATATGGCACGAAGCTTTGTGAGAAATGTGGTCGTCCTTTAACTGAGGAAGGTAAACAAACAAAAGTTGTTGATATGCGCTACGATGGAACGGCGATTCGTTCAAAAACGTATAATAAGACAGTCATCGATAAAATTTGGAATTTCTTCTCGAATGTAAAAGTGGGGATTGCCCTAATTATTATTACGTTGGTCGCAGCGTCAATCGGAACAATATTACCGCAAGCGATATATGTTAATGCCCCGGAACCTAGTAAAGCGGAGTATTATGAGAAAGTGTATGGTGTTTTGGGCAAACTCTATAATAATTTAGGACTTTCTAATTTGTATAGCACTTGGTGGTTCCAAATTTTAGTGGGAATGCTTGCGATATCCATTATTGTTGCGAGTTTAGACCGTGGTATACCATTGCATAAGTCTCTAAAAAATCAACGCGTTAAACGTCATGAAAGTTTCATGAAGCGTCAACGTATCGTTGCAGAAGGACAAGTGCCAAACCCTGATGAATCGCTTGATAAAGTTGAGCAAAAAATGACGGAATTAAAATATCATGTTCGTCGTGATGGAAGTGCACTGCTAGCAGAGCGTGGTCGTTTTGCTCGGTATGGCCCATACATAAATCATGTCGGTCTCATTATCTTTTTAACAGGTGTTATGTTGCGCTTAGTACCTGGTTTTTATGTGGATGAGACGATTTGGATACGCGAAGGTGAGACACGAGCTATACCAGGGATGGATGGCTATTTTATTAAAAATAATAAATTTATTTTAGAAACCCATGGCGATAAACCTCAGGACGAGCAATCAAACCAAGGTGTAAATGCTATGGCGAAAAACTATCAAACAGACATCACGTTATACAAACAACCTGAGGGAGCTCTTCCTGGAGATTCAGACAATCTTGAAAAATTGAGAGATTACTCTATTCGTGTTAATCATCCGTTAAAAGAAAACGGTTTTGCGCTGTATCAAATGAATTATCGTCTTAACGAATTGAGACAGATGAATTTTAATTTAGTGAATAAAGCAACTGAAGAAGAATCACAAGGTCAAATTGAAATTGATTTAACGAATCCTAAAAAAGAATATGATTTAGGAAATGGTTCCTCAGTACAAATTCTTGTTTATACACCAGATTTTGATGGTTTTGAAAATGGTGAACCACAGACAAAATCATCAATACCAAATAATCCGGCATTTTTATTTAAAATGACAACACCAGAAACTCCTGAAGGTGAAGTAAGCTTTGTAGAAATCAGAAAGCCACCACTTGAACCACTTGGTGAAAACAAATATAGAATGAAATTCGCAGGAGCAGAGATGCGTAATTCATCAAACTTTACAATTCGTAAGGATAGTACGATACCAATTTTATTTGTTGGCGGTATTATTTTCATGATTGGTGTAGTAATTGGCTCATATTGGAACCACCGACGTTTATGGTTACAGGTGGAGCCGGATGGCCGAGTGTTGATGGCTGCCCATGTGAATAAAAATATGTTTAGTATGAAAAAGGATTTAGATACAGTCACTACGTTTGCTGGTCTTCCGCCATATATAGATCAGTTAGATAAGCCTGAAGATGATAAGAAATCCGAAAAGCGAGGCACTAAAGAAAAGGAAGGTGACAACACCTTATGAGTTTGATTGACATAAGTGGAAACCTATTATTTGTAGCATTCATTGCCTACTTAGTTGCAACGTTATTGTTTGGTGGTTCGATAAAGCAATCGAATGCAACAGGCAAAAATACTGAAAAATGGGGTAAGGTAGCAATTGTTGTAACAATTATAGGTCTACTTTCTCAGCTTGGTTATTTTGTCACTCGTTGGATTTATGCTGGGCATGCACCTGTTAGTAATATGTTTGAATTTACGACTGCGTTCGGAATGTTCATTGTTGGGGCGTTCATTTTAATTTATTTTATTTATCGTGTGACAGCTCTAGGCTTAGTGGCATTGCCTGTGGCGTTATTAATAATTGCCTATGCGGCGATGTTCCCAACTGAGGTTACTCCTTTAATGCCGTCTTTACAAAGTTACTGGCTAACAATTCATGTTATTACAGCTGCTTTAGGTCAATCCATTTTAGCAATTAGTGCAGTAGCAGGGCTAATTTATTTATTAAAAGTGGTTGATTTAACGAAGCCTTCTAAACAACGTTTCTGGTTAGAAGCAGTAATGTTCTTCCTTGTAGTAGTCGTTGGTTTCGTAGTTGCATCATCAGTTTTTAATATGATGGATTACGATTCAACATATACTTATGTTGATAAAGAGGGTAAGGAACGTCAAATTGACTACAACATGCCACCACTATTTGGTATGAATGAATATAAGGCAGTGGAAGAACATGGCATGTCTCCGTTAGTAGAAATGCCAGCACTCATTAATGCAAAGAAATTAACATCAGTTGTGTGGTCATTATTAGTAGGATCTGTTTTATACTTATTAATTCGATTAATTGCACGCCGTCGAATTAGTGCGATTTTCCAACCTTTTGTCAAACGAGTAAATTTACAATTAGTTGATGAAATTGGTTATCGCTCAGTAATAATCGGCTTCCCAGTATTTACGTTAGGTGCTTTAATCTTTGCAATGATTTGGGCACAACTTTCGTGGAGTCGTTTCTGGGGATGGGATCCGAAGGAAGTGTGGGCACTTATTACATGGTTATTCTATGCAGCATTCCTACACTTACGTTTATCAAAAGGCTGGGAAGGTGAAAAATCTGCTTGGTTAGCATTAATTGGTTTTGGAATAATATTATTTAACTTAATTGCTGTTAACTTGATTCTTGCAGGTTTACATTCATATGCTTCAGCTTAAACTGATTTGTTAAAAAAACTGATTAATTTGAGCACATAGATTTTTAACGTCGCTAGTATTAGAGAGAAGAGCCTTCTTGCTGTGGCAAGAAGGCTTTCTTTTCTTTTCAATAAGGGCTATACCATGTACAATAGAAGGTAGAGAAAGATTAGAAGAGAGGGATCGTGAAAGTGTCAGAAAATATTTCAGTATTAGTAGTAGATGACGAGGACCGTATTCGACGCTTATTAAAAATGTATTTAGAGCGAGAAGGATACCTTGTTGACGAAGCAGAAAATGGTGAACAAGCGATCGAAAAATCTTTAGAAAAAGAGTATCACTGTATTTTACTTGATATTATGATGCCTGAAAAAGACGGGCTTGAAGTTTGTGCGGAAATCCGTGAACGAGCAGCAACACCAATTATTTTATTAACTGCAAAAGGCGAGGAAGCGAATCGTGTACAAGGCTTTGAGCTTGGAGCAGATGATTATATTGTAAAACCGTTTAGTCCTCGTGAAGTTGTGTTACGTGTGAAGGCTATATTACGCCGTTCACAAGCATTCTCACCTTCGACAAATGCTTCTTCTTCAAAAGATTTAGTTGTGTTTCAACACTTAATGATCGATCATGATGCACACCGTGTAACAGCAGAAGGAATTGAAGTGAATTTAACACCTAAAGAGTATGAATTGCTGTATTTCTTAGCAAAATCACCAGACAAAGTATTTGACCGTGAACAATTACTAAAAGAAGTTTGGCATTATGATTTCTTTGGCGACTTACGTACAGTTGACACACATGTAAAACGTTTACGCGAAAAGCTCAACCGTGTCTCTGAAAACGCTGCAAAGATGATTGTTACTGTATGGGGCGTTGGCTACAAATTTGAGGTTGTCAATGAATAGAATATGGAATAGTGTTGTCGGGAAGCTATGGGTAACCATATTGCTTCTCGTTTCATTTGTATTGTTTGTTTTCACGGTTTTAATGCTTGAGTTTCTTCAAAATTACCATATGCAACAAGCAGAGAGCTCCTTGCGTCAAACTGCTGCAACGGTTGCAAGCATAGTAGATGATAATGAAACAGCAGAGTCGACTTCTGAATTATTAAAAGATATTTTACCTGAAAGTACGAATGCACTTATTGCTATTAACCATGATAGAGTCTCTTTTGCAATGCAGGAAGGTGTCAATAAAATAGAAATTCAGGATATGATTTTAGCCAATAAAGCGTTCCAAGAAGTTTTTCAATCTGATAAACCGATTATTAAGGAAATGATGATGCCTTCTTCTACGGATGAAAAGAAAATGGAATCGTATGTTGTGCTAGGTTTCCCGCTAAATGTGGAAAATACAGTACACGGGGCCGTCTTTATTTATCAAAGTCCAGATGCATTGCAAAAAACATCGAAAGAGACGACGAAAATTGTCTTTTTATCTGCTTTCATTGCCTTTGTGTTGACGACATTTTTTGCGTTTTTCCTTTCGTCACGTATTACATCACCATTACGTAAAATGCGTGAGTTGGCGTTTGAAATTTCTAAAGGGAATTTTGAAGCGAAGATGCCGACTACACAAAATGATGAAATAGGCCAGCTTGCAGTTGCCTTTAATCAAATGGGACGTCAATTGAAACACAATCTAGAAGTGATCAATCAAGAAAATGAACAGCTTTCAAATATTTTAACATCGATGACAGATGCAGTTATTACGTTTAATCGTGATCGTACAATATTATTAAGTAATCCACCAGCTGACCGTTTAATGCAAAAATGGTTCGTCAATAAAGGCTCACAAAGTGCGAAGCCAATTCCGCCAGAGCTTTATCATATGCTTGATCATGTACTGATGTTTGAGGATAAGCTTGAAGAAGAAATTGAGATGGATGGAAATTACTATACGTTTACGATTAGCCCTCTTTATAGTGAGGAATCGATACGTGGAGCGGTTGCAGTTATTCGTGATATGACGGAGCAGCATCGCTTAGAAAAACTGCGTTCAGACTTTATTGCCAATGTGTCTCATGAGCTTCGAACGCCAATTTCGATGCTCCAAGGTTATTCAGAGGCATTAATGGATGATGATTTTATTCAGGATCAAGAAGAACGTAATGAGATTACAAAAATTATTTATGATGAATCGAAGCGTATGGGACGCCTCGTAACAGATTTGTTAGACCTTGCTCGTATGGAATCGGGGCATATGACGCTGTACAAGGATGAGCTTCCGATTAATTCAACATTTGAACGTATTACGCAAAAATTTGCACAGGTTGCAAAAGAGAAGCATGTTGGTCTGATATTTGACAGTGAGTTTAATGACGAAGCTACGATTAGTATAGATGAGGATCGGATTGAACAAGTACTAACGAATTTAGTTGATAATGCTCTTCGCCATACTGCAGAAGGATCAGTAACAGTGAAGGTTGAGCAAGAGCCGACCTTTGCCAAAATATCTGTCCAGGATACAGGACATGGTATTCCACAAGAGGACCTGCCGTATGTCTTCGAACGTTTTTATAAAGCAGATAAAGCACGTACGCGTTCTAAAGGCGGAACTGGCCTAGGTTTAGCTATTGCTAGAAATATTATTAAGGCACATTCAGGCAATATTATGGTGGATAGTGTGCTGAAAGAGGGGACTACCTTCACGTTTTATTTACCATTCGATTAAAAGCATCGCTATTCAATTATGCCTCGGCATAATTGTTGCTGTCGCTGCGCTTTCGCACAGAAAACATTTGTTGCTGTCGCTGCGCTTTCGCACAGAAAACATTTGTTGCTGTCGCTGCGCTTTCGCACAGAAAACATTTGTTGCTGTCGCTGCGCTTTCGCACAGAAAACATTTGTTGCTGTCGCTGCGCTTTCGCA
>NZ_JBHZDH010000033.1:0-55791 GCF_042755925.1 Lysinibacillus sp. NPDC059133
TTCGTAATTGTTTGTGTGGTAACTAACAATTTTACATGAGAATCTCTCTTTTTATTTAATTTTCATTGGAAGAAACTAGATAATCAACACGCGTGATAAAATAATAGTAAATTAGAAATTCCAAAGACACATCCTAATAAGTCATACGTTGAAAAGCACGCTTAATGTAGAATTAGTCAACTAATTCAAGCCACGCAACAGCCTCACAATGTACGAAGTGTACGAACAACACATGAGATGTTTATGGGCATATCAACTTCTCAAATGCCTATGTATGCATGATTATAACATTAAATAACCACAGAACACCTTCATTGTTATGATGGATGGTAGTTTTAACTTTTTATTATGATATGAATTTAGCTACTACCAAAGCCGCGGTACAATAAATATCTACTGGTATCCATAAGAGCCAACCTATCATCCAGTTTAATTTTATATATACATTAGATGGTATTATTTCCACAATCCTACTTGGTGAAGATCGTAGGGTTCCTAAAGTTGTGATGGATTATTATATTTTGAGCAGGAAGAAAAACAAAAAAGATATTATGAAGAATTTAAAGTTGACTCAACCGACACATTAAAAAAAGTTACCTATCATTCAACAAGAAATCAGCAATAGAGAAGCTTTTGAAAAAATGATTGAGGAATATGATTGTATATCGCAACCCAATTTTGAGCCAATTGTTAACTGAGCCAGTGAGCCACTTTACACTACCTGTCTTCACCTCGGCTTTATTTGGAGTGGCGGGCATGATACCCTTGTACGGGCGTTAAATTACTGATACTACGCCTTTAAAGTGCGAATTATGCCCGCAGAGGCTCCATGTAAAGCCCACCGAAAAATATGCTATGACATTTAACTTGTCCACTGAAATGGATTGCCTGTTCAATTGCGAAGTGGCTCAATTTTCATTTGCGAAATACATATGATGAAGTTGCTGGAAGTCGTTCTCCAGAAGGTCTTCATTATTATGAGATTGAAGGTTAAAAAAGCACAGAGAGTTCTGTGCTTTTAATGTTATAAGCTGTTTTCTTTATTCCCCAATCTGGTCGTTAGCTGAATAAATTGGTTATATAATTTCCTTTGAAAAATAAGATCAAGTCTCCAATTGCCCCAATACAAAAAAATATAAAATAATAACTTGCAATTGTCACCTTTTTGTTAAATAGTTCCTTGAGTGCTTGAATAAACAACTCGTCAAACTTAAACCAACTTAATATCCAACCAGTTAAAAGAAAACTTATAATCATCATTTCCTTTTTCTGCCCCCTGTTATATGAACCTTTTAGTAAATACTTCTTTTCTGTTTATTGATTTCTTAAATCTTTTGCACAACAACAGCTTTTGAAAACGGAAATGTATAAAAAATTGCTTTATTTCAACGCGATTGGAAACTGAATTCAATATTTGAATGTATTCAGCAGTTTTACTGAAATCAGAAATGACTAATCGACCATTTGGGCTTAAAACTCGCCACATATCAAGAATCGCATTCCTTCTTCACTTTTAATGTTATGGACTACGAAGTTTGAGACAACAACATCGAAACTTCCGTCCGAAAATGGAAGTTCCCGAGCGTCAGCATCCACGATGTCGATTTCTGCCACACTTTCAGCAACTATATTAGCTTGTAGTTAGCTTTTCCATTCCCTCCCAAATCCCATTTTGCCCAAACATCAGTAGCTGTCACCTTACAACCCCTTTGAGATGCGGAAATAGCTAAAAGTCCACGACCTGTTCCCACATCAAGAAGTTCATCACCTGATTTAGCTTGTGCAAGGCTCAAAATCACCTCTCTGATTGAGAAAATGTTCGTACTATAAAAATCGTTAAGCGTTGATGTCTTCAAAAGAATATCGATAACGTCTGTATTCTTCGGGCATAGCTTAAAGAACAGTTTATTAAGTGCATCCTCCTGCAGGTGGTAGATCTCAAGGCCGTCCCACTTTACAAGATAAAACTCAACCCGCTCGATCGATGGATAAGGAACATCAACATCCATTTTCTTCTTACGAGTATATACACGATTAGAAGTCTTTTTCTGCTTGAGCGCAGATGGATCTGCAGTTCCATCAGAATCTAAGAATAAACGGAACTTTCTAAGAAGAGACAAGTAACCACTAACAAGTGAATTAACATTACCGGCTGCGTTCTCAGAAAGTGGAGTTGAAAATGTTACTATATCCATACCTTTTGTTTCATCACATATATTTCATTAATTAATTGTAAGTTATGCGGATAAAAAATCATCTTTCTCTCACACTAATGGTGGAGGTGAGATGATCATGGGTAATAATAAACATAAAAATAATAAAACTCAAGACAACAAAAAACAGCAGAATCAAAATCAAAATGCTAACAGAGAACGTAAAAATGAAAACAGAGAAGAGTTCGCTGAAGAAGTAGATTTCAGTAGTATTCAAAATGAAAATAAACGTTAATAGTGATAAACTTAACTCCCAATATTCACCTTAGAAAAAGGTGTGTATTGGGGATTTTCTTATTGTGTAAACATCACCTAGATCCATCTCTTTCGATTTCTTAAAGTACAAAAAAACCGGAAATAATTCCGGGCTGATTATCACTTACTTTTTTCCTTCATAACACACTGTCTCGCTTTCGCATTCGATCTTAAGAATAACCTAAGACAACGGTGCTTTAGCTTACAGTTGTTGGTTATTCAGAGTAAACGATCTATCGTACTCATCGGGTTAACCCTTATAATGGTGGTTTTAACTTTTTATTTTGATAAGAATTCAGATACCACCCAAGCCGTAATACAATAAATATCTATTGGTATCAATAAGAGCAATCCCATTATCCAGTTTAATTTTATATATACATTAGGTGGTATTATTTTCGATGCTATTTTTGTATTTCCTACGAGTTCATTATTTTCCCGTACCCCTTCAGAAATATTCTCAACCTTCAGTTCTGCTTTAGTTAAATTAGGATTATGAAAATCAACCTCTAAAAATGCGTATTGAGGATTTGAAATCGACAATTTTACACTCCTTTGTTTCATCCTAATTCCTTAATAAATCAATTAAAAGCTTAAATTGCATGTGGCTATTATATTCACAAGGTAGTAACAATATGCACTATTAATTTACAAAGTTTTGCAATGAGACCAATCAATTGTCGATTATTGACGTAAAATTTTAAAGAGTCCCTATGTATCTGTTAGGATAACATGTCGTGATCCTCACCTATGATGAATTCATTATGAGTTATACTGTATCATTTCCCATTGATCATATAGATTTCTCACTTCTATTTTTCACTACTATATATTCTGGAAGATTATCGTTCTTTAATATGCTGATTACTTTTTCCATAGAAAGTTCAACCATTTCAGGTACACCGAATGTATCAGTTTCTTCAATTATTGATTGAATTTCATTTATTTTATCCTTATTTTGAATATATCCATTTAGTTGTTCTCTATGTTCCAATAGTCTAGGATATGTGGACAATAACCAGCATATATTAATTATTACTTCCGCATTAATTTTATAATCGGTTTGATTGTGTTTTTCTATTAATTTTAATACTTCGGTATTACGAAATTTCCCTTCAATTTCACCTAGTTTATAATTCCTAGCTATATGTCTAGCATGCAGATGACTAAATAATTCGATTAAGCGACCATGAACCTCGTCCTCCTTTTCATTAAATACAATCGGTAATCTCCTAGCTAAGTAATCCGCTTCTCCCAATTCATGAATTAATACTGTTAAAAGTTCATCCTCTTTAATATCCCTCCTTAATGTAACCAGGATACTTTTCTTAAACTCCCTTGTTTGTGCCTTAAAGTCAGCATACTTAGTATGGGTAATATCAAATAATAAGACTTTCTCAATTTGCTTTAGACGTTCCTCAACATTACTTAGAAATTCCTATGCTCTTGGTAATTTTTTTAGTTGTTCAGCAATTATTTTACTAAGTGCTTCTTCAAAATTTTGTTCTCGTCCTGCTAATCTTTCTAATTCTTCAAGTAACAACGGACTCAATCCCTTATACTTTTCTAAGTATTGAATATTATAATTTCTTCTATTCAACTAACATTTAAGTTACTACACTACGTAATTACATACTTAAATGCAGATAAGTTTTTTAGTATCCCCTTTGACCTTTTTGTTTTAATAGAAACTCCTCATTTGAAACATATTTAAAATCCATTATTTTAGTCTTAACTTCTAGTTTTTCATAGTTTAGAACTACAATATTATTACCTGTATGAGCGCGTACACTTGGATAGCGAATAGCATCAAATCCTACAGATAAAGCTGCATCCACTACAAACCTGGTGAACACATAATGGGGTTTGTACCATCCTTCCCCTTCAGCTGGCAACTCATTAGAGACGAAAATGGAATAGCCTGTTTAATACCATTTGCCTCTAAACCTGTCATTTGTTGTTTCTAATATGATTAATCAACAGCTTTTCCACTTGTGATTTAAGAGCTTGATTTGCATAACGGAGTACTACATCATTACCTGTAGTGGCAACTTGCACGTCACTAAAGTATTCATCTACTGGTTGCCACCCTACTACTCGTATACGTTTTTGTGCAAGTTCTCGTTTGAGGTTAAAATATTCTTGTCTTAGATCCTTTAGCAATGAATCCATCATTGGAAGAAATACCGTTTTCATTTTAAACTGCTCTAATTTACAATAGTCAACTTGCAATGATTTAACTGCTAGCTCTAACAAAAGATACTTATGAAGTAGCTGTCTTTCGTCGGGTTTAATCATAATAATCAGCATCCAGTTGGGCCGATTGAATACTTTGGATTGGAATACTTTTCGTGTTAAGTAGTGTTTCAAGTATGAGTTCATTAGTATTAATCGATTTAATTATTCCAGTCCATTGTGTGATTTTGTAGTCCTTCCACACTTCTAATTTTATGTCCAATTGCTGATTAAAAGCTTGATCAATTGTTTTTTGTAGTTCTTCCAGTTCCCACTCAGTCAATTCTCTTGGCTGTTCTGTACACTCTTGTTTATACTCTCTAAGAAGCTCTAAATGCTCCGGCAACATCATCGATGCCCATTTAATATTACCTCTGTCTTGTATCATAAATAAATCACTCCTATGCCAAATGACCACCAACTAAGCGATCTCGATTAATAGCTGTACCAGCTTTTGTGAAAGAAATGGCTCTTAATATTGAGGTAGCTCCAAACCTGTTGCGTATTGCATCCATTGTAGGACCGATTATTTGACGCTGTGGCTTACGATCATCGAATAAATCTAATTGGATACTATGCTCTCTTTCCAGGTTGGATATTCTAACTGATAACTGACGTGCAGGCTCTCCTGCAAAGTGTTCGTCTAGTAATTCAATACAAGTTCTATACATCACAAGTGTTTCACTTGTTGGTACTGCAATCGTTTTAGATCGATGGAATCCTTTGGTCATAGCGTTTCGACTATAAGAAAGACCCATACTAATTGTACGTCCAACATAACCTGCATCCCGCGTTCGCTTCATTACGTCCTCACACATTTCAAGGAGCACTACAGAGATTTCTTTGCGTGTATGGTAATCCCTCATCAGCATTTGGCCCTTCCCAAAACTTAAAGCTCCGTTTGTTATTAACGGCTCCCCTAATTTGGATAAATCGATTCCCCATGCATGGTAATAGAGTTGATTGCCCATTACACCAAAGCGCTTTTCTAATCCTTTTAGATCTGTATTAGCCAAACCCCCGACTGTTTGTATCCCCATAGCATTTAGATTTGCTTCCATCTGTTTACCGATTCCCCACATTTCAGAAAGGGGTCGAACTGGCCATAATTTCTTTGGAATATCTTCATACGTCCATTTAGCAAAGCCTGTTTTCTTTGCTTCAAGGTCTAAAGCTAATTTGGCTATTAACATATTTGGTCCCATACCTACTGCACTAGGTATATTAAATTGGTCAAGAATAGCCTTTTGTATTTCCTTAGCCGCTTCTTCAGGTGAACCCCAAAGCTTTTCAGTGCCAGTTAAATCAACAAAACTTTCGTCTACACTATACACATGTATAGCATCAACTGGGACGTAATTAGAGATCAATTTTGTAATCGTCATCGACATTTGAATAAAGAAACTCATTTTAGGCTCAAACAATCTAATGTCAGGATGTTTAGGTATTTCATAACGACGACTACCAGTTTTGATACTAAATTTTTCTTTCATTAAGGGAGATGCAGCAAGCACTACGCTACCTGGTTGGTCAAAATTTGCTACTACTGCAACTGGCGTTTTTAAAACATCTAGCCCATGTAACATCGCTACGATACTGGCGTAAAAGCATTTCATATCGATACACATAATAGGTCTATTGGGCATACTCTCATAATTCATACAACTTCACGTCCCTTACTAACAAAAGGAATAAGGGCTAGAACGTTACTGATCAAAAAAGTACGTTTTGCATGTCTTGTAAAACAAAATGCTTGAAACGAATCACCAACAATTTTAATAACTTTTACACGCCTTTTTGTTATGGAACCATCTTTTGCTACATACATCATGTTCACTAATTGTTTGCGCTGCATAGCTTTAATCAGTTGTTCTCTCATCGTAGTTTCCTCCCAATACCTCTCGCAATTTTTAAAATCGGCTAATCACTATATCTAGACTTTCAATTTCTACCTATGTCCCTACTGGTAAAGGATCAACTTCCACAAATTGAATCGCATCTACCTTTTTTTATTAAGCAAATTATTCTCTTCTAATGCACTTGCAAGAGAGATTATACTTGACTGATCAATAAAACACCCAATCCATCCTTCATAATTTTCTTATCAATTTTGTTAATAAAAACATTCAGCTCTGTATCATCCCTCGTTCTTTATAGACATGGAACAATAATAAGAACATTATCGAGAATAAAAGTACGCTATTGACTATCTTAATTATTTTGATATACCTTTTCGTGATGACTCCAGACTTTGTAATGTACATCATATTTACTAACTGATTGTGTTGCAGCCCTTTTATTAACTGATCTTTCATTGTTTTTACTCCCCCTCCGCAACAAAAAGAACGTTCGTTCGTATATATTATACGTACAAACGTTCTTTTTTAGAAGTGGTAATTTTTGGATCATTCCTTTTAACTGATCAAGAATCGATTTAAAGTCCTACAATTCTCTAATACCTCGGAAGTTTCTGAATGGATTCCTACAGTTCTAATTCTTTCTAATATAAATGGTATTGTAAATTTTCAGGACTTACATGTTGAATTAACTGCATGATTGATTATCCTTATAACAGATGCACTAAAGATTTTGTTTAGATAGGACTTACAACAATACAGGATTTGCAGATGTTTTTCTATTTTTATCCTCGCATTATGATGTCAACCACTGGTTTTTGCTTTGAGCCATGAAATAAGAGTTTTAAATTATTCAGTAAGTCCTATTTAACATGAGAAGATTTGATGAAGAAGGAAATAATTAAACCAACCATAGCTATAATTAGGGTGAATATAAAGGAGTCCTGTACTCCCGCTGTTAATGAAGCTCTAATTGAAGAAGGGTCAGATAGATCAGTCATATTGTTCATATATCTTTTCTGAGAAGCGGACATAATCGTAATCGCAACTGCAGTGCCAATTGCTCCCGACATTTGCTGTAATGTATTCATTAAAGCAGTACCATCTGGGTAAAGTTTTTTAGGTAATTGATTTAGTCCATTTGTCTGAGCAGGCATCAAAACCATCGATACACCTAAAAATAGAATGGAGTGCATCACAATCACCATAGTAACCGGCGTTTCAATGGTAACGTTTGACATAATCCATAACATGATAAGCATGATTGCAAATCCAGGTATAACAAGTCCTCTTGGTCCGAATTTGTCAAAGATACGACCTGTGATTGGGGACATTAATCCATTCAGCACACCACCTGGCAACAAAACAAGCCCCGCGGTAAATGCAGTCAATGCTAGTCCTGTTTGCAAATATAATGGCAACAAAATCATCGTGGACATTATTACCATGAAGCAAATAAATACGGCCAATAAACCTAGAGTAAACATTGGATATTTTAATACACGTAAATCAAGCATCGGTTTATCCATTTTTAATTGTCGCAAAGAAAACAAGGTAAGTGCAGCAAGACCTATAATAATCATCGTGATCACAATCGTACTTCCCCAGCCATTCTCACCCGCGCTGCTAAAGCCATAGACAATTCCTCCAAAGCCAATCGAAGATAGAATAATAGATAATATATCAATTTTGGGTTTAGTTATGGTTGATACATTCTGCATATACACTATACCCGATACCAACGCAAGAATCAGAAAAGGTAAACAAACCCAGAAAATCCAATGCCAAGTCAGTTTTTCAAGAATTAATCCTGAGATTGAGGGTCCAACTGCGGGTGCAAACATAATGACTAATCCTATTAGTCCCATTGTTGCACCTCTCTTATTGACGGGAAAAATCAATAAGATCGAATTAAACATCAGAGGCAGCAATAATCCCGTACCTATAGCTTGAATCACTCGAGAAAACATTAATACTTCGAAGCTTGGTGCAAGAGCTGCGACTAGTGTCCCCATAATTGAAAAAATCAATGACACAATAAATATTTGACGTGTACTAAACCATTGAAGTAAGAGACCCGAGACAGGAACTAATATCCCCAAGGTCAATAAATAACCTGTTGTCAGCCATTGAACCGTGGAAGAACTAATAGAAAATACTTGTATTAAATCCCCGAGAGCCATGTTTAAAGCCGTTTCACTGAACAATCCAATGAAACCAGCAATTAAGAAAGAAATTAATATTGGAGTAGTTTTAATCACTTTTGTTTGCTGTGTTTCTACTGTTAATGACATAAATAATCCACCTAAAATTTTATTTTGTTATAAGCTTGTCGTTAGTCTTAGCAGATTAATTTTAATTGCACTTCTTCTGCACTTTTTTTTGTACAACAAGTGGCTTCCTCCTCTCTTTACTCTACTTTCTTTTTTAAAACAGCAGATATACGAAATAAGGAACACCGATAATGGAGATCACAATACCTACAGGCAGTTCAGCTGGAGCAAAGATCGTCTTTCCGATAAAATCCCCGATTAACACCATAAGCATGCCGATTGCTCCGCAGACAGGTATTACATATTTATAATGAATACCGACTAGTCTTCTAGCCATATGAGGGGCAATTAAGCCAATAAATCCAACGCTTCCTGCTACAGATACACATGCGCTAACTAACCCGACGCAGCATAAAAGAAAAATCATTCTTTCCCGGTCTTTCTTTAAACCTATTCCTATGGCTGATACCTCATCCAAATTTAATAGGTTAAGTCTGTGCGATCTCCACCAAATGATTGGAATGAAAATTATTATCCATAGCAATACCGCTAATATATGAGTCCAAGTCGTACAATAAAGGCTACCTGATAACCAAACAGTCGCCATTTCAAAATCTTGTGGGTCCATCTTTAATGAAATATAAAGAGTAATGGCCCCAAAACCTGAACTAAAGGCAATCCCTACTAAACATCGGCCACGCCCATAATTGAAGGGGAGGCAAGAGAATTTCTTGTCATCCCCTGCATTAAAGCTCCTGAAACCGCCATGAAGGCGCCAACCAATAGCGCTCCTATCACACGCGGAAGGCGCGATGTTTGAATGATTAAATGCTCCATATTCTCTGAATCAAAATGAGAAAGCGCCTGTCACATCATTTCATAACTCATTGATTTCGAACCATAGAAAAGAGATACGATTATTGTCACACTGAACAGAGTGCATAATACGACAATTAGAACAAACTTATGGCTTAATAACGATTTATTCCTCCCTGCTCCATTCCATTACTTGTTCAGATACTTTTGCACACTTTCTAAAAACTTGATTCGACTATAAACAGGGCCTCCTTCCATAAGCGGATCAACCACGTTGACATATACGTGATCGTGTTTAAAGGCATTAATATTTTGGATAATTGGATTCTTCTTTAAGTCTTCGAATGCATTTTCCGCATCTTTGTTATCACTCATAGAGAATTGCACAAACAAATAGTCTGGATTCATTTCCGCCAATTGCTCGACAGAGATCGCATCTTGCAATTTCGCCATGCCTACCTGTTCTGGCATTTCTAAACCAATGTCATTGTATAAAAAAGGGTTAAAGTCTACATGTTTCGCAAAAATGTAAGTTTGCCCTCCGCGAATACGAACAGCGGCTACTTTTTTACCTTGAAGTTTTTCTTTTAACGATGCTTTTACTGCTTGTGTATTTGTTTTATATTGGGATAGAATTTTTTCTGCCTCTGCTTGTTTTCCAGTTAATTCAGCCATTAATTTCAAGTTGTCTTCCCAGTTTGTAGAAACATGCGACACCAAAATGGTGGGAGCAATTTTTTGCAATTTCTCCTCCACCTCTTTTGGAAACTTGGTTGAACCTAAAATAACGTCTGGCTCTAATTGCAATATCTTCTCAAGGTTAGGTTGTCTTTTTTCACCAATTGATTCCGCCTTGTCCGTTACCGAAGCAAACATTTCTGGAAACTTTCCGCCTACCGATATTGCCCCTACTGGATGAACGTCAAGCATTACCGCATCTTCCATTGCTTCCATAGCCCCAATCACAATTTTTTCTGCTTTTTGTGGAACGGTATACTTTTCACCGAGATACTCAATCGTTCTTGTTTCGCCTGTTCCTGCATTGTCCACTTGAGATTGCGCTGATTCTCCGTTGCTGCTGGAGGTTGAGTTTGATTTGCTCTGTTTGTCTCCTCCTCCACATGCAGCCAAAACAATCATGAATGATGCTATCAAACCAGCTAGTATAAACTTTTTATTCATTCTTCTCTTGAACCCCTTTCAAAACAGTATCCCTATCATAATGATCAGTAGTATTAATCCCTAAATGCTCACGTAAGGTGATACCCGTATATTCATTTCTGAACAAACCTCTTTCAACCAACTGCGGCATCAGCTTTTCAAAAAATAGTTTCAAAGATTTTTCTGAACCACCCGGAATAGCTATAAATCCGTCAATAGCTCCAGCCTCAAATCGCTCAATTATATCGTTCAATACGTCTTCAACCGTTCCAACGGAAACCCAGTGAGCAGACCCGACAACCTCCGGCCTTGCTAATACCTCTTCCACTGTAGGCTGATGATTTGTAATATACCGGCGCAACAGCTCAGCATGTGTTCGGCTGCGGACTGGCTGATTCGGATCGGGAAGCATATCGGAAGTTACGTGACGATCCAAAGCAAAGCTACTCAAATCAAGACCCAGTACTGATTTAAGCGATGCATGTCTGCGCTCAACAGTCAAATGTGCGTGTGCAGCCTTATGTAATTCATGGGCTTCTTCACGAGTTTCGGCCAAGAAAAAATATAAACCTGGCAAAACTTTTATGGTGTCCGGATCGCGCCCATGCTCCATAGTTCTTTTTCTCAGATCATTTCGCAATTCCACTCCCGATTCAAGGTCTGGCATCGCTGCAAAAATAGCATCCGCTATTGAAGAGGCGAAATTTCGTCCTGTATCCGACGCACCTGCTTGAAATAAAGGAATTGGTCCCGATTTATGGGCAGGCAAAGTAAGTGGTCCCTTAACACTAAAAAACTCACCTGAATGATTAATTGGGGAAACCTTATCCTTATCAGAAAACATGCCTGACTCACGATCAATAACAATGGCTTCATTCGGAAAACTTCCCCAGAGTTTGCGTACGACCTCAGTAAATTCAATTGCTTTCGCATATCTTTCTTGGGGTGAAGGCATAGGTGACTCACCGAAATTTTCGGCACCTTCAATAGAAGTGACAATATTCCAGCCAGCACGTCCATTGCTTAGCCAATGTAAAGACTGAAGCTGTCTAGCAACAACATACGGTGGATTAAAAGTCGTAGAAATAGTCGTAACTAACCCGATCCGCTCTGTTTCACGAGCAATCGCTGCAAATATCATAGTAGGGTCAGGACTACCGAAATTAGCGGAATCGCCAAGCATCTGTGGACTAACAAAAAGATAATCCGCCCTGAAAAGAAAATCGAGCTTTGACCTCTCCGCCATCTTTGCCAAATCAATGTAAGGGTCAATTGAACCCATTTTTTCCACACCGCTGTCTGGGTGCCGCCAGTCGCCTCCTTTCAACCAAGCAGATAAGACTAAGCCAATACATAATTGTCTATTCGCAGTCAATATTTACCAATCCCTTCTCATATAGTAAAAATAGTTTTGCGCCCATGAAATACTCTGATCAGATGTACCTCTAAAAGGCTATTAGTTAATAATGATTCTCATTATCGATTACAGTGTAACAAGGTCTGCAACAAATGCAAATACACAAATCACAAATACTATATGCATTATTATCTAATTTAGGTTTGCTGAATGATGATTTAGCCGTCATGTAAGATAAGGCTGGAAGGAAAGAATGTGACAAAAGGGAAAAAGCCTGCACTCTAGGTTCATCACCAGTTGCAGGCGTAATATATAAATCAGTAATTCACTTTATATGATTATCTAAATTATGTATGTATGCGGAGGGAGACACACCAAATTTCTTTTTAAACACTCTACTGAAATATAGCGGATTGGTATAACCGACACTAATAGCAATATCATGGATGGGGAAATTGCTTACTTTAAGTAAGTCACTCGCTCTTTCCATACGATAATTGATAAGATAGTCAATTGGACGAAATCCAGTATGTTTGTGAAAGAAGTAGGAGAAGCGCTTGGGACTCATTGCA
This sequence comes from Lysinibacillus sp. NPDC059133, assembly GCF_042755925.1. Classification (NCBI taxonomy): domain Bacteria; kingdom Bacillati; phylum Bacillota; class Bacilli; order Caryophanales; family Bacillaceae; genus Lysinibacillus; species Lysinibacillus sp. NPDC059133. The sequence goes on from NZ_JBHZDH010000033.1 coordinate 12,739, forward strand.
TGTAGCTCCGCCAATTCATCGAGTGTCAACGGATTCATATAATGCCGGTGTATGTATGCAATAGCCTCCTCTATCACCATTTCACTTGGAGAACTACCACTCTCCCGATGCTTACACCCCACCAAAACTTGATGCATGACACTTAGAAATAACTCCTTGACACGAAGCTTCCCAATACCTCTAAGTGTATTGGCATTCTGATGAAGCATGATAAGTAATTCTAGCACTCTCGGATTTGCTCCCGCTTCCAGTTTGAAATGAGAGTCGCATTCATGACCGCTATATACTTCGTCTAACTTGTCAAATCTATAAAACAGTAAATAGTACTCGTACTCTGATTGACTTAAAACTTGCGCGTCCAGTTGCATGCCTGGAGCCACATGAATTACTGAGCCTGGATGTAATTCATAGACAGTTCCATTCACACTCATTCTAGCCTCTCCACGAATTACAAAAAGAAATCCATGCCGGACAGCCCTAAATTCACTTAGTATACTTTTCGGCTGGATGACTAAACGGTGAACACCTTCTATATCATAGAAACCTCTAGCAAATATCTCGGCTAATTTATCCAAATCTATCATGATAATGCACCTGCTCCCTATCCAAACATTGTACATCTGGGTTACTTTCATTAATGCCAAACAACAAATCTATTTCTCGAGATATCAGCCTAACCGCTATTTATTGGGGATCAGTCAGGCTACACACAGTCAATATTGCCACCCCTTTCTATATAGTAAAAATAGTTTTGTCCCATGAAATACTCTAATCAGATATTACCACTAGAAGACTATTAGTTAATAATGATTCTCATTATTAACTAATAGTCTAGCAAGGTCTGCAACAAATGCAAATACACAAATCACAAATGCTATATGCATTATTATCTAATACAGGTTTACCGAAAGATGATTTAGCCGATATTGTAAGAGCCTTGTTAACTTCCACATACAATTTCCAATGTTTATTTTCTTCATCACATTGTATCTCTATTTAGTCAAAATCGTTAGTCCTTAAGGCTTGGTTTAAGATATCTCCTAAAAAAACACGAACATAAACGTCTATTTCCCGTTTTGATTTTAAATTTTTCCTTCATCATTGGTGAGGCTGCCAGTACGATACTACCGGTTGCTCAAAGTTGCCAATAACTGCAATGGGATCTTTCAAGACATCTAAACCTTCTAGCATTGCCATACAGCTTGCGTAAAAGCATTTCATGTCACTACAAAAATTGCCCTTGTTCGGCAGATTGTCGTAATTCATATCACCTCACGCTTCCGGTGTGTAACAGGCATTATTGCTAGAACATTGTTAATAATAAACGTACGCTTTGCCTGCCTCGTAAAGCAAAATGCTGTAAAGGAATCACCAACAATCTTTATGATTTTCACACGCCTTTTCGTAATAACACCAGACTTAGCTACATACATCATGCTAACTACTTGTTGACGCTGCATTGCTTTTATTAACTGTTCTTTCATCTTAGTTGCTCCTTTTCACTTTGTTATATGCACTGAGCACAGCAGGGCTGTTTTTCAAAACAGAACAAACGTTTGCATACCCATCATACGCACATACGTTCCTAATTAGAAGAGGGAATTTTAGTTAATTTAAAAAAAGTCTTTAGAGGATAAATAAATCAATTTCGCCTTGGCCGTAATTGCCGCTGACGCTTCGCTTTCGCACAGAAAACATTTGTTGAATGAAGACAATGGGCGTTCGTGTAAGCCTATAATAGCTTTGTACATATTCTGTGCTTAAGACATGTATTGAAAATTAATTAGAGAAAGGATGTAAGTATTAGCTCAAATATTGACTATACTTCACCATCAACTCAGTTCACTTCTGATGTAAATGACAACACTCTTTTTAAAAAAGATGATCGAAATTTTATAAATATTCTAGGTGTAGAACAATTAAATACGTTAGAAAATATATCTTTGCTCGATATTTTTCTAAGTAGGAATAAGGTGATAGAGCCCCACTATCATCAAAATGCAGCAGAACTTGTTTATTGTATTTCTGGTGCTGCGATTGTTGCTATATTTAATCCCTTTACAAAAGAGATAAAAAACTATCCTATCGAGCCTGGCCAAGTCGCCAGTGTACCGCAAGGATGGTGGCATTATGAAATAGCTACTGAGAATGACACACATTTACTGGCTATTTTTGATGCGCCAACTCCCGAAGTTATTTTAGGTTCAGATATATTGAAATTTACACCTTCCAATGTTATGGCTCACACGTATTGTTTAGATGAAACTCAGTGGAAGAAAACAATTGCTCCTATTGTACCCTCAACATATATCGGTCCACCTAAAGACTGTAACCGTGTAAAATCAACTTCGGAAAATCAAAAAGATCAAAAGGAGCAAAAAGATCCTCATCATAAACATAAAAATAAGTATAGACCTTCAACTTCACAATTTATGAACCCATATCCGCCATATCACTATCCATATATGAATCCTTATGGCTCATATTATTAAGCAACAGTCAAAAAACGAAAAATCGCAATCGTTCATACGAGTGTATGACTCGAAATCATAAGCTCTACACCTTTCATCGCATAAAAATAAATAAAAAGGAAAATCTATATTTTAAGTCATAGCTTCGTTATTACTAAAAGAGGTGTAGAAAATGGAATTATTTCCAGTGATCCATACGAATTTTTGGGATGCTGTAATAGCCGTTCCAGCTGTGTTACTTATTACACAGCTAGTTAAGGTATTTATGCATGTTCAGCCTAAATATGTTCCCGCGATCGCCCTTGTTATTGGCTTGGTTATTTCTATCTTCATTAGCCATAGACATAATCTTATTGCTGGAATATTTATGGGCTTTTTTTATGGTTATGCAGCTATTGGAAACTTTGCTGCATTAAAAACAGCCATTAATAGTTTTAAAAGCAAGAAATTGAAGGAATGAACCTTTTAATTTGGAATGACATTTGTTTAAACGTATGCCGTGTATATTGTTGATTGGAGTGTTTGGGGATTTTGAGACCTTGCAGCGAAGCGACTCAGCAGGAACGGAAATCAACTCCACGTTATTGTGATGAATTCATTTTTATATGAATACTTTGAAGATTTATCGGAACAATTTCAGTTTTTATCAACTATGAGCGACTCCTTGGAATTAGTCACAGATGAGACTCGGTGCGAGCAGCGCGGCTCATCTGAGGCCCCCAGGAAAGTCCCATGTTATGATTATCCCCCCTTTTTATTGTAAAAAATGATTAGAATTTCATTTATTAACACATCCTAATCTCAAACAAATGCACGAGAACATGAGTTAGGATGTGTAATTATGGAATTGGCAAATGGGAATCTAACATCATTACGCTATAAGGAGATTTTTAAGATTTGGACGCAGATTGGCGTTAATAATGGCTATATAGCTTCAAATCATGCATTTTTCAAGCACGCTGTTGATAAAAAGTTGAAGGCTATTATTGTGGATTTTGTTCAATGTTTAAAAGAGGAAAATAAACAACTAACAGCGTTATTAAAGGACAATGGAATACTTGCCCCTACGGCATCAATCGACTATGGAAAGTTGAAAATGAAAAATAGACGAGGAACAAAAGCCATTAATGATACAGAGATCAGCACCATTTTATCGATGAATATAGCTTCTTCAGTTATTTCAGTCAGTCAGGCTTTAGAAATGTCTGTGAAGAAGAAGCATACTGCGAAATATGGAGAGCTTCATATGAGGTATGCCATACTTGGCGCAAAGCTAATACAGCTCAGTAATGATCGAGGCTGGCTACTAGCGCCTGCTACAATTCAACGCTAAAAAGCTCTCGTTTCAATAAAACGAGAGCTTCAATATTTTTTCCTCATTATCGACTTCTCACGAACAACAGCTTGTACCACTGATTCACGATGAACGGTAGTACAGACAAGCTATAAATAAAGCCTAATTGTGCGGTACTTAATGTGGCCACTTCAAACACACCTGTAAGCATAGGAATGAACAATACTGCGTGTAAACTTAAAAAACCGATTAAGAATGCAAGCCAAGTGTATTTATTCGAAAATAGTCCAATGGCGAAGATGGATTCTTTAGCTCTGGAGTTGAAGCCATGCACTAATCGTGACAAGCATAATGTTGTAAATGCCATCGTGCTCGCCGTTAAAGTATCTCCCGTTGACAATCCGATTTCAAAAGCCACCGTTGTAGAAATCGCAATTAGTAATCCTTCGAGCACCACTTGAGTAGTAAATGCTTTATTTAACAGTGGTGTATGAATATTTCGGGGCTTGTCCTTCATTGTTTTTTTATTATTCGGCTCTAGACCGATGGCAATCGCCGGTAAACTATCCGTTAGTAAGTTAATAAATAATAGATGCACAGGTGCAAAAGGAACTGGCAAACCTAATATTGTTGCATATAAAACAACAAAAATGGCACCCGCATTCCCAGATAATAAGAACAAAATAGCGTTTTTAATATTCGTATAAATACTTCTACCATTTGCAATAGCCTTCACAATCGTTGAAAAATTATCATCCGTTAGTATCATAGAGGAGGCATCCTTCGCGACCTCTGTACCGGTCACTCCCATTGCCACACCAATGTCGGACTGTTTTAGCGCAGGGCCATCATTAACACCATCTCCTGTCATGGCGACGACATGTCCTTTTTCTTGCCATGCTTTCACGATACGAATTTTTTGAACTGGTGTTACTCGGGCATAAACAGAAAAATCGTTAACCTTTTCTTGAAGCTGCTGATCTGTTAAGCCTTCTATTTCATGCCCTTCAATCGCTTCAGAGGGATCATTTAAAATCCCGATTTGATTGGCAATAGCCGTTGCCGTAATTTTATGATCCCCTGTAATCATCACCGGTTTGATACCAGCTTTTATACATTTTTCAACCGCACCTTTAGATTCTTGTCTTGGAGGATCCATCATCGCGATTAAACCAACAAAGATTAAATCTTTTTCAGCCCTTACATCGATTGCTTGATTTCCCCTTATCTCTTTGTAGGCAACTGCTAGCACCCTTAACCCATTCATAGAAAATTCACGATTTACCGCTTCGATTTTTTGGCGTTGTTGTTTTGTAATATTAACTACACCTTTTGACGTTTCGATTTTTATAACTTTAGGCAGAAGGACATCTAATGCGCCTTTTGTAATCATAATAGATTGTTGATTGATAGTATTTACAGTACTCATGAGCTTTCTATCTGAATCAAAAGGGATTTCAGCCACCCTTGGATAATAATCTCTTACCAGTAATTCGTCAAAATCATATTGCTTCCCTAGTTTTACGAGTGCAACCTCAGTAGGATCACCGATTTCCTTACCGTCCCTTTCCACAGCATCACTACATAATATTGCCTTTAACATAAGGTCTTTCTCAACTGCATTTTCAGTGTATAGCTGATTATGTGGAATCACTTTTTCATCCACATAGACCTCTTGAACAACCATTTTATTTTCAGTTAATGTTCCTGTTTTATCTGAACAAATGACAGATACACTTCCTAGACTTTCAACAGCATAAAGCTTTCGAATGATGGCATTTTCCTTTGCCATTTTCTGCGTTCCAAAAGCTAGCACAATGGTAACGATCGAACTTAGCGCTTCTGGAATTGCTGCCACGGCAAGTGAAACAGCAAACATAAACGATTCTACAAGCGCACGTCCTCTAATAAGGTCAATCACTAAAATAGCTAAACAGATTAACGTAATCCCTAAAGCTAATTTTTCTCCGAAATGATCTAAACTTACTTGTAACGGTGTTTTCTTCTCTTTCGCAGTATCTAGTAAATTTGCAATTTTTCCGATTTCAGTTTGCATTCCGATAGCTGTCACCATAACAATACCGCGACCAGTTGTCACATAGCTTCCAGAGTATACCATGTTCTTTTTATCAGCAACAGTTACATTGCTTTCCTTAATAGCATCAATACTTTTTGCTACAGCGATTGATTCACCCGTCAGCGAGCTTTCATTAATATGCAAATTATGACTTTCTAATAATCTCCCATCTGCATTAATATAATCGCCAGCCTCCAAATAAAGAAGATCTCCAACGACTAGATCTTCTGAAGGAATCTCTATTAGCTGATTATTTCGCATTACTTTGGCAATTGGGGAGGTTAAGGCTTTTAAATTATCCAAAGACTGTTCTGCCTTGACATGCTGTACAGTGCCTAGGATAGCGTTTAATATAACGACAATCATAATCACAATCGTACTTCCTACTTCACCTAATAGAAATGAAACGAAAGCAGCAATGATTAAAATAATGACTAGTAAATCTTTAAACTGTCCAAAGAAAACGGCGAATGCACTTGTTTTTTTTCCTTCCTCTAATACATTATAGCCGTATACTTCTTGCCTCTTTTGAACGTCATAATCACTCAATCCTTGATCTGTCACGTTCAAAGTTTTCATTACTTCAGCTGATGATTGTTGATGATATTCTGACATTCGATTCCCCCTCCATTTGAAATTATTAGACAATCATGCCGATTAAGTAACTCACAGCATTTACCATATCCCGAATTCTTCCTCAATAACTAAATTCAGGAGAAAATGCTGTTATTAGTTAATAAATTAGATTCCCATTAGTAGACCCCTTTGAATTACCTATCTTAGGCAGAGAGAAAATTATATATCCTAAAAATAGTATTGAATCATCAGACTCCCTATCTACTCGAGCCCCTAAAATACTTTAACTACAACAATCTATTCCTTGTCCTATTCCAGTATGATAATAATCGATATAGAAATTAAATATTTGTTTAATATTGAACATATAAAATAAAGTGAAACTTGAATCAGTGGGGTTTTACGGGTAGTTCATGCGAGGTACCGCGATGACAATGAAGCCATATCAATAATCTCCGCTTACTAGCTATCTGAGCAAAAAAAAAGACATTTGGAGTATGGCTACTCCAAATGCCCTTCACATGCATAGACCCCTATAGGCCAGTCTTGCAATTATTTTATTATTTTAGTTGTCTCTCTTTATTTGCGGATAATAAATAATCGAGTGCACTCATTCTAGTAAGTTTATGAGTAAATTTTATAGCATCTGCTTGAGAGTCAAACATAAAGTTTTCGAGTTCGTCTGTTGGTATATATTGATCAGCGATTTTTCGTTTTAGTTTTCGTACAGATAAAGTGTGTGAATCCTCTTCATATAAAATAATAGCACCCACATTACGGTAAAGCGTCTGGTCAATCGTTGCGACAATTTTCACATTTGATCCTTGAAATTCTGTTAAATCTATCTGCATGTATTTACCAACCTCCTCTAAACTTACATTCTATCTCTCTCTATCATTGTCCTTCTTTTTCAGCAGTATTTTCCGGATATTTCATCCAAAAACTCCACTCTAAACTAGGAGTTGTTGTGAGCCGATTTCATCTCTAGTTCAGCCCCATGTGAACCTGGCGCTCTTTTTAGAGAGAAAATAGCACAGCCTAAAGCACATAAAACTAAAATGGCACCGAAGCCAGCTAAATGCTTAGCAGATCCTGTAACAGCAAACATAGCACCACCAACAGCTGAACCGATGGATATACCGATTTGTAATGCAGCAGTGTTTAAACTTTGTTGAATGTCAGACGTTTTTGGATCAGTTTGTATTAAATAATTTTGTAATGGAGGTGTAAGTGCCCAGCTAAGTGCACCCCATAAAATTGTCACGACTAAAAAGAGTGGAAAAGCAACAATTGTATAAGGAATACTAAATAATACAACGGCAAATGTAGAAACAATAATTAGAATGGCTTTACCAGTACCAATTTTGTCACTTAACCAACCACCAAGAGCATTCCCACTAACAGACGCTATTCCGAAGATTAGATAACAGATACTAATCCAAGAGGCACTCATATCAAATGCTTCTACTAAAAATGGAGTTAAATATGCATAAAGCATATAATGACCAGCCAGCATAAACAGTGTTGTTAATTGTGCACTTAAGATTTTTAAATTCGCTAATGATTTAATTTGAGTCTTTAATGGGACAACTTCTACAACTGGCATTTTTTCAAGCAATAACGCAATAAGAATCATAGATATAGTTGAAAGTAGTGCTATTCCTAAGAAAATTGCTCGCCATCCAAATGCTTCTGACACAAATATCCCAATTGGCACACCGATGACAAGTGCCGAACTTACACCTATGAAAACAAGCCCTAACGCTTTTGCACGATGTCTTGGTTCAACAATTTTTGTTGCAATTGTTAAGGATAAGACGATGACCAATGCAGTACTCATCGCTGTGAAAATTCTAGCAATCATGACGATCAAGAATGTCGTACTAAAAAACGTCATAAGATTACCTAACGTAAAAATAAATAAAGAAATAAGATAAAGGCGCTTCCTTTCCACTTTTGCGGTTAATGATAAAAGGACAGGCGCAGATATTGCATAGACGAGAGCAAATATTGTAATTAATTGTCCCGCTGTTGCTAAGGACACATTTAAATCTTTTGCAATTGTTGGTAATATACCACCTACAATTAATTCCACCAATCCTACCGCAAAAGTAGTAACGGCCAGAATGTACACTCTCCAATTCATAGTTATCACCCTTCTGTTACACTTTCATTTTTGTAGGGAGATATAAAAAAAATCCTGACTACAAAAATGAAGCAAAATTTTTGTAGTCAGGATTTTATGGTTCCTGGTAGAGACCCTCAATCCATATCATTGAGGTTATACAGATCAAATATTTACGTTAGCTATATTAGCATATTGAATTTCGCATGACAACAACTTTTTATTATTTCTTTCTTGTCATCCATAAAATTAGTTCACTATAGCACTCTCAATCACGGATGTGCAACCGCCTAGCTATTAAAAAATCATATTAAAAGAAAGAAATTTCAGATTTTACTTATATTTTTTTAAGTTTGACCATACATACTAATATAACAGAACATTGCGAGGTGATTGTTTGCGTATAGTAGGTTTAGTATGCTATTTTTTATTGTTGTTTTATGGTGTAGAACCAGTAACAGAAGAGCTCTCAATCGATAAACAAGCAATCAATTCTCCCAGTCTGAGCGAACAGCAAATCCCCATAAAAGAAACGGTTGAAAATTCAACAGTTTGTGTCTATTACCCCACTTATAAAGTTTGCAAAGCATTATCAGAGAACTAAAAAAAGAGGCCACTCAGGTGCCTCTTTTTCACTGCAAGTCACAATTTATTTTACTTTGGACCAATATGGAAACGATTAAATGGATATACTGTTAATTTAGCTTCACCATAGATGGCATCTTTAGAAATCAAGCCATAATGGCGGCTATCAGAACTTCTTAAACGGTTGTCCCCGAGTACAAGATACTCACCCTCAGGTACCTTTTTTTCATTTACTAATTGCTCTAACGTGAAATTTTCTGTAATACGTAATTGCTTAGGATCATCTGTTTGACGATTCACATAATCCTCTTTATAAGCTTTGCCATTTACATACAAAACATCGTCCTTCATTTCAACTGTATCACCTGGTAGGCCAATCACTCGTTTAATATATAGCTCATCTTCTGTTGGTGATTGAAAGACAATTTGATCAAAGCGTTCAATTTTACTCATTTTACTTACAATAATAATATCCTTATCATGGTAAGTTGGGTACATAGAAGCACCTTGTACTTTAATCGGTGCAAATAAAAATTGCTTACAGCCTAAAACAACTATAGCGGTAATTACAATAATTTTAAGATAGGATATTAAATCCTTTTTGAAACTACTTGTTTTCTCTTCTTGCATGTTCATTCCCCGATACTGTTTTTTTATAGTATAACATTTTCTACAGTATATGGACGAATTAATCACATAAATTGTTCCAAGTTCATAAAAAATAGACAAAGCTACTTTTTAACTTTGCCTAGATACATTCTATTTTTTTGTTTTTCGATTATGAATGGTTACTTTGCGTAGTAGAGTGATGCGGATTAGTAAATAAGTCTACTGTTAAAACAATACCTACATGTAATGCAACTGCTAAAAAAAATGTGCCTATAATCATCACAATCACTCCCTCAATCTTCTTAACACAATTATACACGAATTTTCTGATATTTCAAACAAATGATGAAATCGATTATACCACTGCATAATTGCGTCCGGAATCGGCTTTGGGCTAACGTGATGTTGGTCACTCAGTTGTGTGTTGTTGTCGCTTCGCTTTCGCACAGATAAAACTGTGTTGCTTTCACTACAAAAGACATTTGTAACTGCCGTTTCACTTACGTTACATAAAACATTTGTACCTGTCGCTTCGCTTTCGGTACAGAAAACATTTGTAACTGCCGTTTCACTTACGTTACATAAAACATTTGCTGAAATAAGTTAAAATAAAAAAACCATTCAACTAGGCATGCACCCTACCTGAATGATTTTTTATGTTTCACATGAAAATTTTTAAGCACAATAATTGTAAGTGACGCATAGCTGAACTGACAGGATTTTTTTGAACTTTACGCTTAGGTACATAGCTTTGCATGCAATTGTTTACAGCTGTATACCTAAGCACCTGGGTCCTCCCATTCATTTATATCCCTCCCTTCATTGTCAAAAGATTTACAGCTATCACTCAAATTGTCACTAAGTATTTATTGCAAATGGGCTTTTAGTTCCGATTTGATTTTTTTTAGTTCGGCCTCTTCAGGGATGAAATACCATATGTTAGAAATCCTTTTACCATTTCCCTCTTTAAACGACAACTGCTCAATATTACCATCCATATTTTTATAAATACTTTGTAGTTGTATTAAATCCTTCATCGTAAAATTCATACGAACATTATCTCCTACTACATCAAGCATATCTGTAGCCTTTAATAATATAGAAGATGTCAACGAGGCTTTTTTCAGAACCGCTTCAATAATTTGTCGTTGGCGAATTTGACGACCGAAATCACCGCGAGGGTCTTCATAACGAATACGGGAGAAGATCAGTGCATTATCACCATCTAAAGTTATCTCACCCTTCGGGTAATGATAGGAATCATAGGTTAAATCCATGTCATTATCAATTGTTACCCCGCCAATCGTGTCGATAATTTGCAGGAAGCCTTCCATATTAACAAACACATAATAATCAATGGGTATATTTAAAAAATGCTCCACCGTATTCACCGCCATTGGAACGCCGCCAAATGCATAGGCATGGTTGATTTTATCGACGGAATTATGTCCAATAATTTCTGTACGAGTATCTCGAGGTATACTGAGCATCTTCATCGTGTGTTTTTCAGGGTTCACCGTAATGACAATCATCGTGTCAGAACGCCCACTATCATTTTTACGTTCATCCACTCCAAGCATTAAAACGGAAAACGGGTCTTTTTTCGTAACTGTTTTTTGTTCTTTATTTTCATCGCCTGTCGTTTCAATTAGTGGTGTATTTATTTTATTCATTGTTTTTTGGATAGTGTAATAAGCAGTACCTATAAAAATTAAAAAAATCGTTAATAAGCCACCTACTATCCAAAGCCAAATTTTCTTCTTGCTCTTTTTTTCCTTAGTGCGTTTCGTATTTTTTTCCATACATAAGTCCTCTCTTGCAAAATTTACCCTTCTCTTTGACGTTTTAAGTTGGAAAAAAGTTAATATAGTCTAATTATATGCATATTGGACGAAAAAAAGACGTACACTAGTATTTACAAAATAACACACACTATTCCTTTATTTGTAAATCATCCTTCGATTATTTAATGTCAGCTAATTTATGATAAAGGGACTTATATGATGCCACTATGTTTTATACACACCTAGCACTCTTTGTCCACATTCATCTCAGGACCTATTGAGGTTGCAAATTAGCCGGCCATTGCTATGACCTCGACAGAAAGGACTTTGTTTTGCTTTGCAAACTCATCCAATCATACCTAGCCTTCTATGAGATTCGTGTTCCGCGGACACACTAGCTCTTTGCTAACCTCTACTTCTGTCTTCAGGGTTCGGGACTTACACCCTATAGTCATACGCATGCCGGGCGCACAATAAAAAAACAAGAATGCTAATATGAACATTCCTGTTATATATATATTCCCAATATTATGGCTTTTGAATTCAATAGTTTTCATTTAATCTTATGCGTTTTATAGATTTATAGCGTTTTTATATACTTTAAGATGTTATCAATATTTTCTGAATTATATTCTGCCTCTGATAAAAGATAGTATCCACTTTTAGAAAAATCAATGTGACCAAGTAAACTTTTTAAATATGGAGAAATCAAAACCAAAACGCCATCATTTTCTAATAATTCCTCTGGAGATTCATACCCATGAGTAACTTCTACGTTAAAAGAACTCAAATTATTTTCTTTCAAAGAATTTTCTATACTTTTTTTTAGTCTCGTTGACCTTTTCTTCAAAAAGAATCCTTCTCTATCTAAACCTGTTGCAAATCCCCTAAACCCCATTGCTAATTTTGGATAAATATAAATCGTTTTCATTATGATCCCCCTTTGAAAAGAATTATGACCCTTTAATACTAATCATAAATTTTTCTCCAACCACTCTTTTAAGTCAGATTGAGGAAGCCCTTTATTATCCTCCATTCTATTATATCATGTATTGAACCACAGGCTTTGTTGTTTGGACACCTGTAGCTGACGCTTCGCTTTCGCTACAAAAAACATCTGTAGCTGGCGCTTCGCTTTCGCTACAAAAAACATCTGCTGAAAGAAGTACACCAAATTGTTCAACATCCTTACATTTCATTTGCAATTTGCATAACAATTTCATCAATAGTTGGGATAGCTGATGTTTTATTGGCCTCTGTCAATATACTAAAGATATACCACTTGCCACTCTTTCCTTTTACATAGCCACACAAAGCATATGTTCCAGAAATATAGCCTGTTTTAGCAGATACACTATAGCCCTTCATACGATTTTCTAAAGTTGCACCAACAAGGCTGCCCTTTTTTCCCGCATGCGGTAATGCATCTAAATAGGAGGAATACCAGGATTTACTGCGAACTTTATATAATAATAGACTTAATTGAATACTGCTTACTCGATTTTGGTGACTTAATCCTGAACCATCTTCAAAATACCATTGCTCCATATTAAGCCCCATATCACTACCATACGTACGAATCGCTTTAATGCCAGCCGACCAACTTCCTTCCCCAAGTAGCTCTCGCCCGAGTTGTTTAGTCAACATATCACCCATGCCATTAATGCTTAACTTCAAATACTTAAAGTTAATATCCTGTAATGGTTTTGAATATGAAATACCTACTCGTTGTGCATTTTCAGGTACCTTTCCAGTTTCAAGAGGCATTGTTTGGATACCTTTCGCTACTAATTTTTCTCGAAATACGTCAAGTGTATATAGCGTTGGATCATAGACAGCTACATATGTACTTTCTTTTGAACCCGCTGGTAAGTTACCCGTTACAATGATTCGATCTGTACCGTATTCTCTTGTAATTGTTACCGTACTTTTCTCGCCCTTGTTAACAACTTTTGTTTTGTTGACAACCGGAATAGTACTTGCAAACGGAACAAGCTGAACATTACCCTTAGTGCCAACCTTTGAGCCTGTCACTTTCACTTGCACAGTTGCAATATCATATTGGTCATTTGGCGAAATCGTTAATGCCGAAATGCGCGAAGCATAAGGTTGATCCTCTTCTTCAGGAACAATTCCCTTCGGTAAACGATCTGCATCAAACCAAGTATCATCCCCGATTAAGGAACCCGTAATTTTCGAGATACCCATTTCTTTCAATCCATTGGAAAACGATTCTAAATGAACAGGTAAAAGCGTTGGATCTCCCCCGCCCTGTATATAAATATTACCGTGAAGAACACCATCTTCAATTGTGCCATCGACATATGTCTTCGTAGCAAAGCGATAGTCAGGACCTAATAAATCCAAAGCAGCAGCGCTAACTAAAAGCTTAAGCGAAGATGCAGGGCGTATCATTTTATCACCATTTCTATTGTAAAGCACATCCCCTGTTTCTATATCTCGTACAGTGATGCTATACTCGTTGTTCCTCCAATTTTCCTCAATGATGCTATTCACTTTTGTTGTCATCGTGTGCTTACGAGCTCTTATATTCACAATAAAGTTGATTGACGAAAAACAGACCATTAAAATAATCATTAAAAAAATAATTTTCTTTTTCATAGACCCTCCAATTGGCAAATTTCTACTTTTCGCGCTTTTATTCCACAGAAAAAATTAGCATTTTACAATAAAACACTTTTTTTAGTTTGCAAAGAATAATATGTCATCTTTTTTATTCGACAAGAATACACTGTAATAGCTAGCTAAATCATTTCGGGAAAGGAGTTGTTTATAAATGGGTGCTAAATGGATAAAGATTTCAGTCTTATATTTAGTGATTGTTTTGGCCTTTGGACTGTTTATGCATTATACAATTCAGCTCGAATGGAAGGCGACACATGCACATATTGGTGTGATGGGTTGGCTAACAACTGGTTTTATCGGATTAATTTATTCCGTATATAAAGATGCCGCCGAGACAGGATTGGCCAAAGCACAATTTTGGTTTTACAATATCGGATTGCCGTTCCTCTTAGTCGGTATGATGATGGTCTATATAGATGTACCGCACTGGCTATTTGAGCTCTTTGTATCTGGTGGCGGTATTGCAGTAGCAATTTCGGTGCTGTTCTTTTTTGTCAATGTCTTTAAAAATGTAAAATCTTAAATAGAAAGCCCCGCTTTTTTTCTAAAAAGTGGGGCTTCTTTTATATTATTTTCCATGTAACCATTCAAATTATTATTGCAATGAATTCGCCTGCATTTGATACATTTTTTCGTAAATGCCACCCTGTGCTAATAGCTCATCATGTGTGCCACGCTCAACAATCTTACCTCGATCTAAAACAAGAATACGATCTGCATTTTTAATAGTAGAAAGTCGGTGAGCGATAATGAATGTTGTACGTCCTTTTTTCAGCACATCCATCGCATGCTGAATAATCTCCTCTGTTTCTGTATCTATATTAGAAGTAGCCTCATCTAAAATTAAAATAGCTGGGTCAAAGGCAAGGGCGCGCGCAAAGGAAATTAGCTGGCGCTGCCCAGATGACAGTGTGCTCCCCTTCTCAATAACAGGTTCATCATAGCCATCTGGCAAGTTCGCTAAAACACGTTCCCCACCAACAGCCTTTAATGAGGTTTCTATTTTTTCTCGTGAAATTTTAGGATTATTTAGGCTAACGTTCGAAGCAATAGTACCTGTAAATAAGTATGGGTCCTGTAGAACAATGCCCATATGTTCACGCATTGTTTGACGAGGAACCGAAGTGATATCGATTCCATCAATCGTAATTTTTCCTATAGATGGGTCATAGAAACGGAACAATAAGTTCATAATAGAACTTTTCCCAGATCCTGTATGACCTACTAAGGCAATTGTTTCACCTTGGTGTGCTTCAAATGATAAATTTTTCAATACGTATTCATCATTTTTATAAGCAAAGGAAACATCTTCGAACACCACATTTCCTTTATATCTAGGTAAACTTTTTTCAGATACTGTCTCTCCGTTCGTATCTAACACTTCAAAGACACGCTTTCCTGCGACTAACGAACGCTCAAGCTGAGAAAATTGATTGACGATATTTGTGATCGGATTAAATAATCGCGTTAAATAATCGACAAAGGCATATAATGTCCCCGCAGAAATAACTTCCGTTGCCGTAAATGACTGTGTACTAAAGTAAAAAATAAAGATCGTAAACATAAGAAGTCTTAATGTATTAACAAGGTTGAAAGAAGTTGCAGAATCAAGGAAAAGTAGCTTGCGTTCATATGCATAATGCTCATTATTCATGTCATCAAATTCCTTCGTCATTTGCTGCTCACGACGGAATGCTTGAATAATCGTCATTCCTTGAATCGATTCATTAATCATTGCGTTAATATCGGCAATTTTCGTTCTGATGACATCATTATATTTCGAGGCCACTTTACGGTATAAAATCATCCATAAATAAACGACTGGTACCATAGTCAATGCTAGGAGTGCCATTTTCCAATTTAAAATGAAGAGTGCGATATAAACACCCGCAATAGAAATTAAACTCGTAGCGAAGTTTGACAGTACTTGAACATATAAATTACGAACAGCCTCGGTATCATTCGTTACACGAGCTACAATTTTCCCTGCAGGTAAATTATCGAAGTACTGAATTGGCAATGTTTGAATATGCTCAAATACATCCTTACGTAATTTTTGTACAACACGGTTGGCACCCATTTGTAAATAGATATACATAAAATAGCGTAAAACAGCTGTAGCTATTGCTAAAGTTAAATAGACAAGTAATAGCCAAGTGATTGGTTTAAATTCAATGCGGCCAATTGTCATGTAGTTATCAATGATATGCTTCGCTATAAATGGCCCAACAAGCTCCGTAAAGACGGCGATTGTTAAGAAAAATAATCCAAGTAGAATCGTCTTTTTAAAATACATTGCATAGCGTGTTAAACGTTGACTCGTACTCATGAGGCACCTCCTTCAAGCTGCTGACGGTCAAATTGCTCTTTATACCATCCTTGTTGTGAAAGAAGCTGCTCATGTGTTCCCTGCTCTACAATTTGGCCTTCATCTAGCACGATAATTAAATCGGCATGCTGAATTCCTGATAAACGATGCGTGGTAATAATCGTCGTTTTGTCTTGTCGTTCCCGCTGTATATTTTCAATAATTCTTGCCTCTGTTTTTGCATCTACAGCAGAAAGCGAGTCATCAAGCATTAAAATTTCAGGGTCTTTAATAAGAGCACGCGCAATGGAAACACGTTGCTTTTGACCACCTGAAAGAGATACACCCTTTTCACCAACAAGTGTTTCAAGGCCCATCGGTAAATTTTTCAAATCTTTTTCAAAATATGCTGCACGAATCGCCTGGTGCAATTCAGCCTGTGTAGCATCTTCTTTTCCAAATAAAATATTTTCACGAATGGTACGTGAGAATAGAACATGATCCTGTGGAACATAACCAATCCAGTCGAGTAACTGCTCCTTCGTTTGTGCAGTAATATCGACTCCATCAATCGATAGATGACCTTCGCCGATTGGATACTCGCGTAATAATTGTCGCAGGAAGGTCGTTTTTCCCGCTCCGGTTTTACCAACAATCCCAAGTGTTTGCCCCTTTTTCAATGACAACGAAATTTCCTGGAGGTTTTTCACTTGACTCATCGGATATTGAAATGTTAAATCATCAAAGCCAATCGCATTCGGTGTCATAATCGTTCGTGGATTCGCAATATTCCGAACATCCGCCTCATAGTTTAGCGTTTCTTGTACACGATCAAGAGAAGCGTTACCTTGCTGCATCACATTGATAAGTTCCCCAATTGCAAATATTGGCCAAACTGCTAGCCCCAAGTAAACATTGAACGTTACAAGCTGCCCAACTGTCATAGCCTCAGTTGCTACTAAATGAGCACCGTAGCCAAGCGCTACCACATAACTAATCCCAGTACCGACCTTGGTAATCGGTCCAAATAATGCGTTAATTTTCGCGGTATGCATATTTTTTTCATAGACAATCTCGCTCATCTCTGCAAAATTTGTTTCGTCTTTTTTTTCTTGTACGTATGCCCGTACAACTCGCACACCTGCAACCGACTCTAGAACACTATCATTCAGTTCTCCAAAAGCATCCTGCGCCTTCATATACCGTTCATGCACTATTTTCCCTAAATATTGAATAAGGATAGCCATGATTGGCACCGGCAGCATTGCAAAAAAAGTAAGCTTCCACGAAATCATAAAACCCATGGCAAAAATAATAAAGCCCATGTAGATGGTGGAATCAACCAATGTCATAATCCCGAAACCAGCAGTCAACGACACTGCGTTTAAATCATTGGTCGCACGTGCCATTAAATCCCCGGTACGATTTTTTTCATAAAACGTTGGTGTCATGCGCAAAAAATGCTGCATAAGGTTTCGACGTAAAATTTTCTCTAGGTTAATAGCCCCTTCGAATAATCTGAATTGCCACACAAAATTAAGGACATAACCCCCAATAATGATACACACAAAAATCAAAATATACTTCGTTAAAAGGGCTGGTGTCATTTCTCCAGCAGTCAACATGTCAATAATTGACCCTAGTAAATACGGTGGAACAACTTCTAAGCCACTCGCAATCATTAATAGCACGACGGCTATAGAATATTGCTTCCAGTATTTCTTAAAAAACCAGCCTAATTTACTTAAAACATCAAACATACGTTATAACCTTCTTTCTCTAGTGCTGTTAAAGCTTTGCTACCCACTATCCAGAAATACCTTGTTGAAAATCATTTTTTGTACTTTGTTTCGCATACACATGCACTCCTTTTTCATTGTCACTACAACCCTTTTTTGCAACAAAAAAAGACACATACCCCAAAAAAGAGCATGTGTCTCTTCATAAAAGGCCAGGAGTTACCCATGCCCTTTATTTGCAACGCAAAATAAAAAAGTTAGAAGACATGGACAATGTATGCAGTTGTGCTTTGATATGATACTGATAAAATTAACATCGTCATGCCCTCCTCTACTTAAGATTGTTATAGTGTTCTTGAAGATTATCACACTTTAGAAATATTTGTCAACCAACTCACTGTTATTTTTTACGTTTTTCAGGAAATAATTAACGCTTTAAAGCAATGAATTACTACAATTACAATCTTGGAACAAAGTAAACTCGGCACCTTAAATTTAGAATTTCAAACCTATAACTTTTTGTATTGACTTTAACGCAACGTAAGCCTTTATGGTTAGTTTGTATGAACCTAAAGGAGGAAATAAACATGAATGAATTTTATCAAATGCCCTTATTCGTAAAGCTAAAAGTAAGCAATATTGAAAAATCAAAGTATTGGTATGCAAATATACTCAATTTCAATTCAGTATTTGATTTTCCAGATGCGAACGGAACAACTTCCATGACACATTTGAGAGGAGCCAAGTATCAAGATTTAATGTTATTAAAGGATGAAGAAGTCAGCACTTCTAACTCTGTCATTATTAATGTATTCTCTAATAATATTCATAGTATTTATCTGGCTGCACTAGAAAATAAAACGAAAATCATTCAACAGCCGACAGTTCAACCATGGAATGCAAAAGAATTAACGATAGAAGATCCAGATGGCTATGTTTTTACAATAACTGAAAGTGTCGATTCCAATAAAGACTTTGATACTGTCATTGACAATGTTAAAAATCAATCATAGATTCCTCTATTTCAGCGGATGTTTGGAAACCCGCTGAAAAGTTCTGGAAGACCCTGTCGAACAAAGCTAGTTCGATAGGGTCCAAATCAATTTATCGGAACAATTTCCAGATTTATCAGAACAACATCGAGATTTATCGGAACAATTTCAAGGTTTATCGCCCTAATTTCTAAATTTATCGCCTAACTTTTTAAATTTATCACCCAACTTTTTAAATTTATCGCCTAACTTTTTTAATTTATCACCCAACTTAAATTTAACGCCTAACTATTATCTAAAATGGGTATCTCATGATACACTTTTTAATATAGACATTTTAGTAAGGAGTCTTTACTTTGAAATCATTTTTAGCTGTTGGAATCGGCGGATTTTTTGGTGCCATCTGTCGATATAACCTTGGTCTAGCACTTTCAAATAACGGTGGTTTTCCATTTGCGACACTTTGCATAAACTTAATTGGTTGCTTTTGTTTAGCATGGCTATTTACAACGTTTACAAAACGTACGCCTATTATTTTAGGAATTGGTACTGGCTTTTTTGGTGCCTTTACAACCTTTTCGACATTCTCGTTAGAAACGCTATTACTTTTGCAGGATAATAAATGGCTACAAGCGGTTCTTTATATTTTAGTGAGTGTTTTTGGCGGTTTAGCTTGTGCATGGCTAGGATTTAAACTAGCTAAGGGGCGCTTCGTATGATAATTATTGGTATCGGTGGATTTTTGGGTGCACTAACAAGATTTTATCTAGGAAAATTGATTGTCCATACATACCCATGGGCAACATTTTTTATTAATATAACGGGTTCTTTTGCACTTGGCTTTCTATTTGCATTACATCCAAGTGATTGGATTTGGCATTTTATAGGGCTTGGTTTTTTAGGAGCCTATACGACCTTTTCAACATTTGGTTTTGAATGTTTGCAACTTTTAGAGCAGAAAAAATGGAGACAAGCGATTATTTATATATGCACTACAGTTTTATTCGGTTTACTTTTCGCGGCACTTGGCTTTGTCCTTGTGTAGCAGCATTTATGAAAAACTAGAGGTGATTTTTTGACACAGCCGTCCATTGAACAATTACAAGCGCTCGAAGCAGAAATTGAACAAACATTATATACTTTAATCGACTTAGAACTAGAAGAAAACTTTCCAGAAATGAATACCCGCTTTGCACAATTACTTGCAAAGGTTCAGGCTGCTCAGTTAATTGATTATAAACTTGACGTCCTCGTTGATCCTCAAGGTTTGGCAACAGAAACATGCACTCTACTACAAAGTTTAATAGAGGCAAAAGCTAGACCACAAAAAAGACAACGACTTTTAACACACCGTATGATTTTAAAAATATGGCTACGTAAAAATCAACGCTTTATGACGGAATTTTTACCACAAATGTTTTAGGCGCCTCTCGATGTTTCAAGGGCGCCTCCTTCTAAAGTTGCAATTGTTGCAACACTTCTTTTATTTTCCCTTCAATTGTTAAATCAAATTGTACTGTATGCTGCGCAATATCTAAATTAATATAAGCAGTTTTTCCTTTTGTCATCATTGGTAGTTGGTTGACAGGATACACTTCGAGACTCGTACCGATGACAAGGACAAGCTCTGCCGCTCTAATAGCTTCCATCGCATTGTTCCAGCTTACTTGGGGTAAGTTTTCTCCAAAAAGGACTACATTTGGGCGTAGTTTACCATCACAATGTGCACAACTCTCTTTGCGTAAGAAGCTTTCCATTGAAGCAGCTTTCTCGCACCGATGACAGCGAATGGAGCGTATCGAGCCATGTAACTCTTCGACCCTTTGACTTCCTGCCAGCTGATGAAAACCATCAACATTTTGCGTGGCAACTAACGATACGATTCCCCGCTTTTCCCAATCAGCTAAAATTTGATGACCTTCATGTGGTACCACCTTTTCCAAATTTTCTATTCGCATTTTATAAAACTCATGAAACAATGAATAATTTTGTGCCAATGCCCTGTTAAAATGACCACGCTGTTTGAGGATTGTAACCAGTCACTTAAAAGTTCAATTGTCATGTTTTCCTCCTCCATCCATGGCATCATCATAAGGTGTATAGGTCATAGTAGGGACTTTCTTTTTCACAAAAACGCGATATATTGCACGAACCAAAATGCTTGAAAAAATCAGACTTACAATAAGCGCTACGCTATTCCCAATATTCATTCCACCCGATCCTTTCTCTCCGTTTAGTTAGTAAATATTCTCCTATTTTGTGAGTGTATTTCCTACTAATGTAGGCTACCAACTCTCTACTATTTATATTGTCAGCCAACATTGGACATGCCCAAATTGTTAACATAATTATCCCAATATACTCTACATACAAGTGTAAATGTTTTTTAAAATAATAAAATCTTGCATTTATTTTGGAAGACCTATTTAGAAAACTACTTATTAATCCTTAATACTTCGACAACAAATCAGTTTTTCCTGTAGTTCGGTGCAGCTATTTCTCCCCTACTTTCCGTCGACGCTAATTCTATCCGTCGCTCCGAGTCTTCTATCCGTCGTTGAGATCCTACTTTCCGTCGACGCTAATTCTATCCGTCGCCTCGAGTTTTCTTTCCGTCGGTGCCTAAGTTCTTTCCGTCGCTCCAAGTCTTCTATCCGTCGTTGAGACCTTGCTTTCCGTCGACGCTAATTCTATCCGTCGCCTTGGGATTTCTATCCGTCGGTGCCTGGATTCTATCCGTCGTTGAGATCCTACTTTCCGTCGACGCTAATTCTATCCGTCGCCTCGAGTTTTCTTTCCGTCGGTGCCTGAGTTCTTTCCGTCGCTCCAAGTCTTCTATCCGTCGTTGAAATCCTACTTTCCGTCGACGCTAATTCTATCCGTCGCCTTGGGATTTCTATCCGTCGATGAGGACTTGCTTTCCTTCGGTGTCGGAGTTCTTTCCATCGCTCTGAGACTCCTATCCCGCGGTCATAAAAAAACAGCTGAAATGCTTCAGCTGTTCTATCTCATATATGCTTTGATTTTAATCGTAGGTTTTTCCACATATGATAGTAAACTCCACCGGAAGTCATCACTGCTGGAATAGTAAAAATAAAGGAATATTCAAATCCTTGCTCTGCAATGTGTTGAATTGTCCCAGAAGCAAATGTCATAAATGCCCATAATACCATAGTTATAGCAAGAGCAATTAATGCTGCTAGATTTACAGGCTTCGCAAGACGAGCTAATTTATCAATTGAGGACTCAGCATCACTATAAATAGGTGTTGTTTCTGGAGCTGCTTTAAAAATATGCATATCAGTGCTTGAGCATACATGTGTCCAGCCACCGTAAGCAAATAGCTCAAAATACTCCTCTTCTTCATCCTTCGGTAATTTACGATAATCAATACTAAAAATGACGTCTTCTGGTTCACCTTTCTCTAGCCCATAGCCAGAACATCGAAATCTTTTTAAATGCCACCCTTTTGCCGCTTTTTCACTTAATTCTTTCATATCGCGCTCCTCAAAAAAAGCTAAACCATATGATGCCATATATCTCTTATTTCGCACTATTTTTGCCCCCTTTGTAGTCCCTGCTCTGCCAACTGAATCATGACCTTTCTTCTTTCAATATCTTCGAGCAATATTTCTCGACCTTTATCCGTTAAGACATAGACCTTTCTCCGAGAATCCGAATCATCGTGTAGCTGAATTAGCTGTTCAGCTACTAGTTTTTTTATAATTGTATAAAGGGATGCTGGACCTACTACGAAAGCACCCTCCGTCGTCTCCTCAATTAAACTCATGATCGCATAGCCATGTCGTGGTTCCGTTAAGGCAGCCATAATATAAAAAACAGAATCTGTTAACTGCTCTAATGATTTCATTGTCTACACCTCCAATATATCACAAAATGATATATCGTTAATTAATATATCATTTTGTGATATATAGAGCAACCCTGGCCCAAAATATAAAAATCCCCACCAAGCCGTTTCTTGGAGGGGATCATACCATGCTTATTAATTTTCTCGAACTGGGTGATTCCAACGTAGCTGATATCTAAACATTTCTTTTTTAGTATCCTTATCTAACAACAGAAACTCATCTCCAGCTTGAATCGCATAATAGTTCTCTAATGTACGAACTCCCGGATTTTTTTGCTCAGTATTCACAGCACCAATATTTGCTTCCCACATTATGCGATGGTTTTTCATATCATATGATAATACGATACTGTCTGCACTTTCTCGCTTCGTTTGTCGATAGGATACAATGGCTGTTTGTTGTTGCAGATCAACATCTAATACAGCTGGCTCAAGATTTTTGTATGCTTGAATAGAGGGTTCAGCTAATACATTGCTACTAAATTCTCGAACCTCATTATAATCCTCCAACGGTTGATTATGCGAAGCAAAGTAACCTGGAATATCGGATTCTATGAAAAATTTTGTAGAAAGATATGTTTCCGCTTTGTGATCTTCGCTTAAATTTTTGCCATCAAAGCGATAAAATTTTCCATCAACACCCTCTAAATAAAGATTATTTTGCAACAAGACTATATTGTAGGAACCATTATCTAAAACATCAATTAACTGTTTATGTTTTTCCGTAAATTCTGTTTCAGAAAGCTTTTCTTTTCCAGTTTGAATATCCAAGAGTGAAAGTTTTCCGTATTCATCATCACGATGATGAACAAGAAGTCCGCCCATAAAATTACCAATCAGTGTCTCTTTACTTGAAGAATATTTGGACCACTGTTTTTCACCTGTTTGCAAATTAATTGCTACAATTTGATGATGTGAAATAATTTGCGTAATGCCATTAGTTGTACCGTTATTTTCAGATCCTTCAACCATTTGGACAGCGATTTTCTGGGAATCATCTGTATAAATAGGAGATTCGGAATTGATTGGGAAGCTTCGACCAGCTAAGCCAAAAACAATCATCAAAAGATTACCTAAAAAAGCGTAAAGGATAAAAGTTATGACAAAAGCAAGATTAAGTCGGCGTTTGAACAAAGCATACAATAATAATAAAAGCCCAACTCCAATGACGATACCTAGAAAGATATCGTGGACAAACCAACCATTAAAGCGCCACGAATCAATATATCGTTGAAAAAAATTGTCCAATTCTCCTCCTCCTCACAGACTGTTTTTCAAATTTAACTAAAATCAGAATACAGGACATAGCGACCACATTCTAAGCATTGAAATAAATACCCTTGATGATGCCCATCATTCACTAGTGATTTTGATAACTCCTCAATAGAAAAACCAGTATAATTTTCAAATTGTTCTGTAATGCCTAACTCCACTAACTCACTCCAGCCAACATAGCCAATAAATGCACAATAATCTGAGCAATGAGCCATCCAATTATTACCTTGCCAACTTACATAACCAGGCGTTCTACACATTATTTCCTCAGTAAAATCTGAATTGACAACATTCTCATCATTGATTATATCTTGCTGGAAAGAACCGTCGTATTTTTTAGCAGCTGCACCACTATGTATACATGTAGGACAGAGATAATCAACCTCTTCAACAGCATAAATACTTCCAGTATAATAAACATCTACTTCCTGTTCGCAGCAATCACAAGTTACATCTTCTTCCGCTTCAAAGATTTTAGATTTTAATGGGTCTGGCAAATACTTAAATTTAGGTATTATTGTTTTAATTATTTTATCCTCTCTAATTTTACAAGGATACAAAGGCTTCACACAATTCGGATTATCTATGTAATATTTTATTGATCCAAATTTTTTCTGATCTTTCTTGTTCCCTACATCCATAACTGAAGTGAAAATTTTATATGCCTCTGAATACATTCTAAGCATACAGTAGATATCTACGAGGATCCTCAAATTTCCTTCAGTTAGCTCTTGAAGTTTCACTTTTTCCTTGAACTCATGCATTCGATTAATACTAACAGGATCAGAAGGATTGAAATTTTTTCTTTGTTCATGCCATTCTTCTAAAATAAACGTAGTCATATTTTAACACCTTCTATAATTGAAATAATCGTTTTAACGTTTCTCGATTTAATTACATTGTAAAAGAATAATCTTTTATAACTTTACAAATTTCCACATTATATTGCATGTACCATTTTTCTTTTCCGAATTGCTGTGCAACTAGATGTTTTGAATTTTCTTTCCATGCCTGAATGGCCTCTAGTGACTCCCAATAGGATACAGTAATTCCCTTCCCTTCAGCATTTCTAGCACTTTCTACACGAAGAAATCCAGGTTGCTTTTGTGCTAGTTCGTCCATCACTTCTGCCATCTTGGCATAGCCTTCCCCATCCTCATCTGTTCTTTGTGATGTAAAAATTACAGCATAATATGTTTCCATAGCTATTTACTCCCACCTTTTTATGTATTATTGTAAACGATAAATACTTTTATGAAAATCGAAATATGGAATGCAGAAAGGATTGTGACAAATGGGTATTAATCCAAATATGGCTGAAATTGCTTCTCTCCTTGGAGAAACTTCAAGAGCTACGATGCTAGCTAGTATGATGGATGGTCGTTTTCATACAGCAAGTGAATTAGCTTATATGGCAGCCATTAAACCCCAGACAGCTAGCTTTCATCTTGCAAAGTTAGTAGAAGGTAAACTTGTGAAAGTAGAGAAACAAGGTCGTCATCGATATTTTCAATTAGCAGACGAAGAAATTGCTCATTTACTAGAATCCTTCCTAGCGATTTCTCCCCCACCTGAAGTACGCTCTTTAAAACAATCTAGCCAAATAAAGTTATTACAGGATGCAAGAACTTGCTATGACCATTTAGCTGGTAAACTAGGCGTTCAATTAACAGAATCATTAGTTAACGCTGGTTATCTAAAATTAGAGAAAAAGCAGTTTCTCATAACAGCTGAAGGCGCACAATTTTTTATAGATTTCGGTCTTGATCTAGATGATTTAAAAAGAAAGCGTCGATCATTTTCCCATGCATGTTTGGATTGGAGTGAACGACGTTATCATCTAGCTGGTGCTCTTGGTCAAGGAATGCTTACACATTTTTTAAGCTTGGGATGGGTGACTCGTGTCCCATCTATTCGTGCCATTAAAGTGACTGAAAAAGGACGACTAGGCTTTAAAGAAGTTTTTAAATTTGAAGTTTAAATGATCTATCTTCTTTCGCGGGTAGGCTATGCTCAAATACTATCATTCAAAGTCTCTCCGCGGATATTTTTATTAGATTTAGCTGTAAAGTTACGATTCACTAAATAAATACCAGCAATTATAAACAGCCCGCCTACGACTAACGATGGTTTTAATGGTTCATTTAATAGTACCCAGCCTGTTAACACGCCGAAGAAAGGAGCTAAAAACAAAAAAGCACTCGTTTTTCCAGGATCACTATTTTGTAAAAGATAATACCAGCCGGCAAATTGAACAATTGACGAGAAAATGCTAAGCCATAATAAAATGGATACTGAATGAACATTCACAGTAAAAAATGGTTGTTCTAACACGAAACTTGCCATTAAAAGTAGTAAACCACCAAAAAGCATTTGATAGGCTGAAAGCACCCATGTATCAAATGATACTCCCCACTTTTTAGCTAGTAATGTCGCAATTGCCCAAAAAACAGCTGAAAGAATACCAAAAAGAATGCCGATTTTCCCTTCAATCTGCATACCCATTGTAATCGTAACACCAATTAACCCCAAGAAAACACCACACCATTGATACAATCGGTAACGTGCTTTCGTAAATATTGTAGCGAAGATGACTACAAGCAAAGGATTCGTAAATGTTAGAATAGAGGATTCACTTGCCGTAATTGTCCGTAAACTTAAAAAGATACAGCCCATTACACCAGCAGTTTGAAATGCTCCAATCGTTAAAATTTTCATCCAACCTTCTTTTGAAGTTGGATGAGGTCTTTTTAACGCTAACACGACGACAGCCATCATTATCCCTGCAAGTATAAAGCGGAGTGCAGCCAATAACAGCGGAGATGCATAAGGCAATCCCAATTTAACAATGGCAAATGAAGATCCCATTAAAAATGTCGTTAAAACTAACAATGCTGTAAATTTATAAATATTCATTATTTGTCCCCCAATTTCTATATTTAAGAACATTATAGATAGGAAAAACTTCAACTATTATCGAAGTATGGAATACATATAGTGGAGGAAGGAACTTTTTTCAGTTTCATTTCATTTTTATATGCGTATACTTAGTTGAATATAGGTACTAGGAGGAAGCTGCCTTGAAAATATTACTAGCAGAAGATGATGCACGATTAAGAAGAAATATCGTTCATATTTTAAAGAAAGAATTTCACCATGTGACAGAAGCGGAGAATGGCCAGGAAGCGCTAGACCATACGCTTACAGAGCAATACGATCTTGTTATTTTAGATTGGATGATGCCGCATCTTAGTGGAATTCAAGTGTGCCAGCAGCTACGAAACACTGGATTCAATGGTAGTATTTTAATGCTAACAGCGAAGGACGACACAGAGGACATCATTAAAGGACTTGATAGTGGCGCAGATGATTACATAGTAAAGCCATTTAAAATAGAGGAACTGTTAGCAAGAGTTCGAGCATTACTACGAAGAAAAGATAAAGTGATAGAACAGGTCATCCAGATTGATCAATTGCAGCTGAATGTAGATTCTCGCGTGTTTTTGTACAATAATGTAGTAGTTGATCTAACTAAAAATGAATTTTTACTTTTGGAGTATTTATTTATCAATAAAGGTCGTGTATTAACGAGAGAACAAATTTGTATTTATATTTGGGGCTACGATTACGATGTTTCGAATAATTCCTTAGATGCTTTAGTCAAGCTTGTTCGAAAAAAAATTGATGATGGTCAATCCAAATCACGTATTCAAAATGTTAGAGGGATTGGCTATAAACTGAGGGAAGACTAATGTTTCAGAAAACGAAAAAAAAATTATCCTTTTTGTATGCAACGCTTTACTTTTTGCTATTTTCACTATTCGTTATTGTTCTATACTTTTCCCTCGTAAAATTAATGGAAAATCAACAAATAAACGAATTAGAAGACTTTTATGGTAAGCAGGAGCATGATTTCTTTGAACATGTTCATGCAGACACTAAAACTTTAAGTTATGACCCAAATCGTAGTTTTTTTTACTATATTTACACAAAGGATCATAAGTTTGTCCATGGTGATGAATCTTACAAGGATCTGAAGAATCAGATAGAAAAAGCGTTTGGCAATAGGAATCCTAATGAGGAACTCGTACAGCATTATGAATGGCAAGAAGAGCATTTTCTTATTTTGAAAAAGCCAATTTACAACGATGATACTGTAGCAGGCTATATTTTCGTTGGTAAATCTGTGACGTCACAGCATCACTTTTTCCAGATGACAAAGTATTTACTAATAGTATTAACTTGTATTTCTACGGTCTTAATCGGTCTATTGGCCTATTATTTGGCGGGTAAAGCGATGATCCCTATTCAATGGTCGTTCGATAAACAAAAAAAATTCGTATCCGATGCATCCCATGAATTACGAACACCATTAAGTATTTTTTATAGTTCACTTGAAATTTTAGAAGATGAGGAAGCAAAGCAATTAAGTCCTTTTGGAAAAGAATTGATTGCGGATTTAAAAGATGAGGCTGAAATAATGAAAGAGCTGATAGAAAAGCTACTGTTCTTAGCAAGACATGATCAGCAGCAGGTTTCCACTCAAAAAGAAATCATACCGTTATCAACTTTACTCAAAAAAGTGAGTACGAAATTCCAAAGGATTATGCCTCCTGACATACAGTTTTCTACTGAAATCCAAGAAAACATCGAGCTGCTTGGTGATGCTTCAAAGATACAAGAGCTGCTCTATATTCTTTTAGATAATGCGATAAGATATACAAATAGTGGAGCAATAACACTGACGCTTTTAAAAAATAGAGATTCTGTGAAAATTACTGTTGCTGATAGCGGCGTTGGTATGACTGAACAAGAATTGCCTTTAGTGTTTGAGCGATTTTACCGAAGTGATGCTGCTCGTCAACGAAATGGTACTGGTTTAGGTCTTGCCATAGCAAAAGCAATAGTGGAGCAGCATGAGGGGAAAATTTATGCGACAAGTAAAGTCGATAAAGGCACTACATTTCATATTGAATTCCCTATATAAATATAGTTCAACATAGAGGAAGCGGGGCTTTTTAAAACAGCCCCGCTTCCTCTTAATTATTGTTGTGACGTTGAAACATTTACTTTTTTCATGAACTGGCTTATTGTTCTTGCAACCAGCACTAACATGGTAATTCCCCCAGAAACTACATAAAACATGATAATCAACGTATTTTCTGTATCCGTTCCAATTAGCACTCCATGAGCAAGTGATAATGCCCATGCTGGTAACACAAGAAAGTGTAGCTTTTTCCATAACGAGCGATTCATTGTTCTAATCCATAAATCTGATGTCATGATTACTACTAAAAACAAATAAAATGCTATTGTTCCAAGTGCCGATGGTAGAGACTGATATTTTGCTGAGAAAGGAATTAAAATTCCTACTATGCTATACGGCTCATAATGATCGATTAAAAGGACTAACATATGCGCGATTACGGTGATTAATCCTAGCCATCCCGCATTTTGATGTATATGATAAATTAAATTTTTATGTGATTTTATAAATGATGATTTTCTCAACAACCCAAATATAATGGAAATCGTAAAGTAAAAATACGCTAAAAACCCCAATAATCGAATCCATTCCCACGTACTGAAGATCATTTATTACACCCCCGTTATCATCCAATTTGGTGCTTGCCCTTCTTTAACAATGAAACGGGCACTTTGTTGACAATTATTTTCGAACCATTGCTGCAATTCACCCTCATCCATAAGAAAGCAAAGCTTTGCACCAACCTCTGCATCATATAAAGAAGACGTTACGACTGAAGCTTGTAATACTTCAGTATTTGCAATTTCACCTGTTTGTCCGTTTAATAAATGATGTTTCTTCAATGTTCCTTGCATCCAGCTTCGATAAACTCGATTAGATGTAGCGATGGCACCTGTTTTCATCTTAATCGAGCTAATTTCCTTATCGATATCCCAGGCATCTGCAACACCGATTGTCCAAGTCTTGTCCCCGGAAGACCACATTTTCATATCCCCTCCCCCGTCTATTAGTCCGTAATCAGGAGATACCTCTTCTTCAAGCCAATTCGCCAATTTTTCAATAGCATACCCTTTGGCAAATCCACCTAAATCAATTTCCTGCGGTGCTACTTTCATTACTTGCGCGTCGCCTAAAAATTGAAATGCTTGATCTGCAATCAGAGGTTTGTTTTGAAATGCCTTGCTTTTAGCTGCATCAAATGGAAAAGATTGATTGTAGCCATGCTGTTCTAATTGGCGTTTAAGATATGGTGAAAATAAACCATTAGAAAGTTGATAATATTGATCCGCTTGCATTAAACAATCATATAGTAACGAACTAATGCGTAGCGTTTCTCCCATTTCTAAATCATTAAGTTGTGATAATTCATTATTCGATTGAAATCTTGACCATTCTTTTGCTACGTAGTGAAGCCATTTCTCGGCTTTTTCTTTCCATACGAAATGAACACCTTTTGGCATAGCAATATAAAATTCAGTATTCATTATTTGCAAAGTTAGTGTATCCACACGACCAACTCCATTAAGTTCTTTTCGTTTTGCGCTCGCTTTTGACGGCAGGCTGACTTGTCATTTCAAAGTTTGTCCAATCCAACTGTACTAGTTCTTTTTCTTTTTTCGTCATATTTTCCTGATCTACTTCCTGAATATTATTTGTGCGTGTAGTTTCGGCTTCTGTTGGGCTGTTAATTTGGGTTAGTATCGCTGCAGATAAAAGTATCCCTGACGCCCCTAATACCCATTTTGCCTTTTTCGGATCTTTCATAGTGCTTCCCCCTAATTCGTGATTGGCTGGCAGACAAATGTTTGATTATTTTCTTGCCACTCTGCTATATAGCCTAAGCCATTCGTTATTGTACTAATAGGTACATATAATTCTTCATTCATGTAAAATACTTGTGCAGGAGATGGTGTTTTCACATTGTTATCATAAACAACGTTAGTTCCAGCCCGGTAAATTAATTCATTTGCTTCATTTTGGATATCTAAAATTTTACTTGCTTTGTAAAAGGTTGCTTTTGCTCCTAGAACCTGTGCTACTGCTTTTCCCGGTACAAATAATTCCCCGTCTTTTGGTATAACAAAAAAGCTCAGCTCCTTATTTGTACCTTCTACCTTTAACGTGACCTTTTGAGAGCTTGTAAAAGGTAGCACTTCTTTATCTGCAGCAACTGTTCGTGTCCAAATATTCCAAGTCCCTTTTGTACTTACTGCATCTTGAAAATAGTAAGTTTCACCTTCTTTTTCATCGTCATAGTAATATTTCTCATCGTCATCGTCATCGTCGTGGCCTTTATAGTCCTTATATTCTTTATACTTTTCATGTTTTTTATCTTTATGTTCGTGATCATCTGCATGTACGACTACGTCATTTGTTATAAAACCTGTCAATATAAGAACTACAACAAGACTAATTTTTTTCATCTTCATCTACACTACTCCTTTCCTTTGACTTCATTGTAGGTTTTAAATATGATATAAGACTGAATTTTTCAAACAAATTTTTACATACAATAAAAAGCCATTTCTATGGACAGATTCCTCTGCTTAGAAATAGCTTAGTTCATAAATCTATTATTCTTTTGTATATATTATCTTGGTAAACACCATCCATACAGTATTTCCATTGAGGTAAGCTTTTTACAAACGTAACGACTAAACCTTGACTTGCTCCAAAAATAATAAAGTTTTTATTCAATGCGTCTGTTTCTTTTACGCTCACCATCATTAATAAGCATATAACCTTGACAATTACATCGCCTTGAAAGCCCTCTTTACTATGATAAGAATCAGAATGTTTAAAAAGCGAAAATTGGAAGTAAATATTTAACAAACATTATTAAATACGAGGTGATTGGAAAAATGGTGATTCCGATGTTAATAGAAGAGGGGCATGAAGTAATCGGGTTGATTCGATCAGAAAAACATGTTAAAACAATGCAAGAGATGGGAGTAAAACCAGTAGTTGCAGATGCATTTGATCGAGATAGTGTTTATGCAGCCTTAATTGAAACTCAGCCTGATGTTGTAATGCATCAACTTACTGCACTAAATAGTGGCGATATAAACGATAATTCAAAAATAAGGATAGAAGGAACAAGAAACCTTGTTGATGCAGCTAATCACGTTGGAGTAAAAAAGATAGTTGCACAAAGTATTTCATGGGCTTATGAGCCTGGGAATACGCTAGCTACAGAAGAAACACCTTTAGATACAAATGCCTCATTACCTCGCAAAAAAACAATTGATGGAGTTATTTCATTAGAGGAAAAGGTAAAAGAAATGCCCGAGTTCGTTATCCTTCGCTATGGTACATTATATGGTCCTGGAACTTGGTATTCGGGTAACGGTAAAATTGCTAAACAATTACAGAGTCAGGAACTATACGCAACAAATGGGATGACATCCTTTATCCACGTAAAAGACGCAGCAAAAGCAGCTGTATTAGCTTTAAATTGGCAGTCAGGTTCTGTAAACATTGTAGATGATAAACCTGCAAAAAGCTCTATTTGGCTTCCCTATTTTGCTGAAGTTATTGGGGCCCCTCTCCCTCCTATAAATGATATATATAATTCTTGGGAACGAGGAGCATCAAATGAAAAAGCAAAAAAACAATATGGCTGGAAACCTATTTACCCTTCTTGGACAAAAGGATTTAAATTGTTGCGTCATTATTAATGATAAAAGTAGAAAATATTGAACATTATAAGAAGGTTAAATTTATGAAAATAAATAAAATTTATAAGTCTTTTATTTACACTATTCTAACTGGACTTTTTACTTCTTGTTTCATATCGTTTATCCTTGTTTCTATAAACTTAGGATATAGCCATACATTTTTAATTCATTGGCTAAGAATGTGGGGAGAAGCATTTCTTTGTGCTATAATTTGTGCTTACATTTTTCCAAAGATAATAAATAAACTTATGAGAATCATTACTTTTGTAGAAAAATGATAGATAATAAAATATAATACTGTATGTAGAATATTCTACGAACTACGGTATGCATAACATTAGAGATGGATGGGTTTATCATGTTAATCAATGATTTGAATATAGAAGACTTATATAAAGAATATAAGAATTATTGTTTATCAATAGCGTACTATTTACTTGGTTCAATTACAGATGCTGAAGATATTGTTCAGGATACTTTTTTGAAAATAAAGGAACAAGAAAAGATCGAGAAAGAAATTACTAATTTAAAGCCTTATATAAATAAAATGATTGTTAACCGCTGTATAAATGAACTAAAATCAAGTAGAAAAAAGAAAGAAACTTATATAGGTACTTGGTTACCCGAACCTATACTAAAGACAATCAATAGCGAGCCTCTTGAGAATCTAATCCAGTCAGACCAATTAAGCTATTCATATATGGTTCTTATGGAAAACCTTTCACCTAGCGAGAGGATAGCTTACGTACTAAGAAATGCTCTAGGGCTAAAGCATAGTGAAATTGCCGATATTCTAAAAACGACGACTGTTAATAGCCGTAAGATATTGAGTAGAGCACAAATTAAAATGGGAAGAAAAAGTGAAAAAGATTTGACTGTTACTCTTCAGAAAAATTATATAGAACAATTTATATTGGCATTATCCAACGGGGATATTCATGGAATAACCCATTTGTTATCTAATGATGTTCTATTTGCTGCTGATGGAGGAGGTAGGGTAAGAACGGCAATAAACATCATTGAGGGTAAAGAGCGAGTATCAGCACTTATTTCAGGAATTTCAAAGAAGTTTTTCTTTGGAAAAAGTGCTACTGTAGCTTTAATAAATAATCAATATGGTATAGTAGTCACTGAAAATAAAAAAATAACAGGGGTTTTTTGTTTTGACTGGAATTCTTCAACCCGAACAATTAAAAAGATTTTCTATGTAGTAGATCCAAATAAGTTAAAATATAATCCTTTTTAGGTGTGCGTTGGTATACGGATAGTTCTTTTTAAAGAGCTGTCCGTATTTATTTTCTTATTGAACTAAACTGCTCCGCTCATATTAGTTTAAGTACATTTCTTCACAATCATTATTCTAATATTAACATAAATATCCAAAAAGAAATCATCACATCCCTAAGAATATCATAGATTTTCAGAATTGGTTTTATATACCGTCTATTACAATTCTTGTAAAGCTATTGGTTACTCCGAAACATTTCTAAATGTTTTTGTTTACTTCCAAATAATTAACTAAACAAATCTTCTCTATAGAAGATACTATACAATAAGATTATATATAGGTGGGTTTCATTTCTTTTTGTAGCCTATTGTTGTTTTAGAATAAAGTTTGTTCAAATTAATGCAAATAACCTTGATAAACGAACAAAAAGAAAGAGCGTGTTTTGAAAAAAGTTTGATCAAAACACGCCCTTAATATTTTCAAATGGTCACTCTCTTATAAAAAAGTTTGACCATTTCCTATCTATGTTGCTCAACAATCGTGCCCTTTAGCTTAATAAGAAAATCCCTTATTCAAATACAACCATTTCTCCGACATCTATAAATCCAAATCGCTTATAGATATTTTTCCCATCATCTGAAGCCTGTAATACAACTGGTTTTTGTTTATCCTTTTTTTGATTTAGAAGAAATTGAAACATTTCACTGCCATGTCCTTTACCTCTAAATGTTTCTTTTGTCATCACATCATAAATACCATAACTATATTTGCTTTCTATTAATAAACCAGTAGTGACAGTTAAGCTTCTGTATATTGTCCAATCTTTCTAAATTTCTCATAGCGATCTTCAATTAATTGTTCGCCATTTAGAGAATTCAATGCTTTTAGTGTGACGCTTATACATTCTTTTATATAAAATGCTTGCTTCGCAACATTGCGGTGTGCTCCACCAGTTATTTCATGGATTATTCCATCAATAACGTCAAGCTCTTTTAAGTCAGGTGCTGTTATACGCATTGCTTCTGCTGCTTGCTTCCCTAGGCTACCATCTCGCCATAAGATCGATGCAGCCCCTTCAGGCGAGATAACCGAATACGTTGAGTTCTCTAACATAAAGACGCGATTAGCTACCCCTAATGCAATTGCACCCCCACTTCCGCCTTCCCCAATAACAATACTAATAACTGGTACTGTTAGAATCGCCATTTCAGAGAGAGTTCTAGCAATGGCTTCACTTGGGCCGCGTTCCTCGGCTGCCTTACCCGGATAGGCTCCTTTCGTATCAATAAAACAAATAATTGGGCGCTTAAATTTCTCAGCCTGCTTCATTAAACGTAGTGCCTTACGATATCCTTCTGGATGTGGCATACCAAAATTCCTACGAATATTTTCTTTTGTGGATTTTCCTCGCTGGTGTCCAACAATTGTTACTGGCTGACCTTCAAAAAGAGCAATTCCTCCAAGAATAGCTGCATCATCACCAAATGTACGATCTCCATGTAACTCAATAAAGTTTTCACACATAGCTTCTATATATTGTAAAGTTGTTGGTCGTTCTGGATGTCTAGCAACCTGTACACGATCCCATGGCTTCATATTGGCATAAATGGATTGTTCTAGCTGTGTTAGACGTGTTTCAAGCTTTTCGATTTCGCCTGTCATGTCTACATCTGCCTTTGTAGCAATCATTTTTAATTCATCAATTTTTTCTCGTAATTGTACTACTGGTTCTTCAAAAGCTAAATTTTTAGACATGTTGCACACCGCCTTTCGTATGCATTTTTACAAGCATTGCTACTTGGTTTCGTAAATCCTTCCGATGGAAAACTGCATCAAGCTGACCATGCGCTAGTAAAAACTCCGACTTTTGGAAATCATTTGGTAGTTTTTCTCTTACTGTTTCTTCGATTACACGGCGACCAGCAAAGCCAATCAATGCTTGTGGTTCAGCAATATTAATATCTCCAACAGAAGCAAAGCTTGCTGAAACGCCACCGTATGTAGGATGCGTCATGATCGAAATAAATAATAGTCCTTCTTCACTATGACGTTTTAATGCCACACTTGTTTTTACCATTTGCATTAATGATAGAATACCTTCTTGCATGCGCGCTCCACCACTAGCAGTAAAGATAATAACCGGTACACGTAATTCAATAGCTTTTTCAACGGCACGTGTGATTTTTTCTCCTACAACTGAGCCCATTGAGCCCATACGGAAATGAGAATCCATAATTGCTACAACAATTCCTTCTCCATCAAGAGTACCTAACCCAGTCAGTACAGCTTCACTTAATCCCGTTTGTTGTTTAGCCACTGAAATTTTTTCTACATAATCAGGGAAATTAAGTGGATTACTTGTTTGTAAATGATCATCCATTGAAACAAATGAACCTTCATCTAAGAAATATGCTACGCGCTCCTGTGCAGTCATTTTGAAATGATGGTCGCATTTTGTACACACTTTATGATTTTTTTCTAATTCCTTTGTTAACTGAATGTGACGGCATTCTGGACATTTTGTCATAAGTCCTTCTGGAAATCCCTTTTCCTGTCCGTCCTCTTTCTTTTTACTAAATAAGCTACGTATTGCCATGTTTTACTCCCCCTTTGTTGTCTAAATGCCTTATTCAGCATTCATCCACTGTTCGTAAGCTTTTAATGCTTCTTTTTCATAGCCAAGCTGCATCGATTTCAACATAGTTTGAATGATTAATTTTTCTTCTTCTGTTGAGTTTCGATTTAAACAGTCATCATCATAAACTGCTAACTGAAACCAGACTTTTCGTGAAAGACGATTTCCTGACGTGATGATTATTTCTCGTAAAACATCCCGACAATTAATCGTACTTTCTATCTCTAGCTTTACAAAAAACTGTCCCACACTGGTAGTATTCGCAGAGTCTCTGTACAACTTATAACGCGAATGGCTTCCTTTTCATGAATTTGTCGCGTTAATTCGACATTCTTTTTTGATTTTTCATCTTCTAATATAAACATCGGCAATATTTCTACGAGCTGATGCTTTTGTGTAGAAGCTAGAAACGTACCTCCCCCATGTCTCGTTTCAATAAGACCTAACAACTCTAAACTTCGCAATGCCTCTCTCACAGAGGATCGCCCGACACCTAGACGTTCTGAAAGGACTCGTTCGGAAGGTTACTTTTCACCAGCCTGTATTTTTTCCATTTTAATAAGTTGTCGTAATTGTTGGACGATATCTAAAAACACTTTCTTTTGTTCGGTTTTTTTATCCATACGATCAACTCCTCGGTCAATCTATTCGCCTTGGAATAATTATTGCTGTCACTTTCCTTTCGCGCAGATAAACAATACATCCAAAGGCTTTATCTTCATTCAGTAGGTGTTTGGATACCTACTATAAAGAAACAAAATCCACCACCTTCAGATGATGGCGTCTCTTACTGAATGAATACAAAAGTGGTCTGGCCACTTTTGAAGTTGGCTTTATCTTACAAAATAATTATTTAAAAGTAAAGAAAAAACTGCATAAAAATTTATGCAATTTCTAAAATTCCTTCAATTTCATATTCTTTTCGTCGTTTGTGCATGTTTTACTTTCACTTGAGGTCTCTTTTCAAGCGTTCTCTCAATGTAAAGCAATTCATCTTTTAGTAACAGCTCTTGAACAAGATGAAAAACTTGCGAGAATAAGGTTTCAGATACCGTTCCAAACTCATCCTGAATTGAATAAAGGCCATTTGTAACCGGCGACCTACAGTAATGCACGCACCCGGCAACGTCCGGGCGTGGCCCAGTGAACCAATACCCAGGGTTATTAATCGTAACTTTTTTATAATCGTCGCGACTTTATTTTAGACATCGTATCTTTTTTATAAACATCGCAACTTTATTTCAAAGCTACACCTATACTACATAAAAATGGAACGTTAATTTTAGAGGATATGTACAACAGAAAGTTCACCAACTAAACAGCCTTGATTGTTTAGTTGGCGAACTGATAACTTCTCTTTCTTATAGGTCAAAATTTCTCCATTGAAATATCTGAATTAATAGTCATTGCTACCTTTATACCTGTTGCTTCTGAAAGTACGATTTCGGTTGGTGCAGGCTGAGCAGCATCACCAGCTGCATACACATTTTTTTCCGATGTTCTTCCAAAATAGTCAACAACGATTAACCCATGCTTATCAAGATCACAAGAAAATCCTTGACCAATAATATTTGTTGTATAAGTGGATGGGGTAATAAAGCCTGCTTCCCGCTCAATTTCTAACCCATTTTGAAAGACAACACTACTCAATAACCCATTATGTCCTTTCATTTCTTTAATCTTATCGGTAATCACATGTATCCCTTTATTTTCTAATTCTCGCTTTTCGTTTTCCGTTATTTCATTACCGTTTGTTGCCACGATTAAATCATTTGACAGATTGTGAATTACTTTGGCCGTTAGTGTAACGTCCCTTGTTTCATTTATATAAATTAATTTTTTACCCTTTAACTCCCAACCATAACTATATGGAGATCTAAAAATACTTTTATTGTAATATTGCTCAAAGTCAGGAATATCTGTCTGTATTTTAGCACCATCCGTTAGCAGGATTTTTTCAGCAAGAAAATTCTCGCCATCTTCAGTATAAATTTTAAAAAGCTTATTGTCTGATTGTTTAATAACCCTAACGTTTTGACCAACAATGGAATGAATATTAGGATATTGATTTAATTTTTCTCTTGCTACTTGCATGAATTCAATAGCGGCATTTCCATTTCTAGAAATACTCTCTTGAAGCTCGAATGCAAAGTGGTCATTATTTGTATCAAACAATGCAACTAAACGATTCGCTCTACCTAACAATAATGCTGCATTTAATCCTGCAGGTCCTCCACCAATAATTGCACAATCAAGAATCTCCATGTTTCCCCTCCTATTTTAAATCAAACTCCAATAATTTGCTTTAGATTTTCTAAAGGAATATATCCAGCAATTGGTTCATGTAATTTATTGTGAATAATCAAACGAGAATGAGGGATACCTAGTACCTGGTACTCCGCTGCAAGTTCTGGGCTTTTATCAACATTCACCCTTAAAATTTCCACCTTATCACCGCGTTCTTCATTGAGTTGGTTAAGAACCATTCCGAACATTTTACAAGGGCTACACCACTCCGCCCAAAAATTTATTAACACAATCTTTTCAGTTTTTAAGTGTTCTCCTAATTCTTGCTTTGTTGTTACATGAGTAATTGACATAACTTTTTCCTCCTCCGCGGAAATCAAAATCTTAAAGATATAATCTAAAACTTATATCCCCCTTTCAATGAACATTAAAGGTATTTAATATCTGTAATTAATCTAAAATTTTTTAAATTGTACTATCGAAAACAACTGCCATCGCGGCTTTATATCCTTCAGCAGCAGCAACTATTAACGAAGACTGACCTAATTTAGCAGTTTCCCCTGCTGCATAAACATTTTCCTGTGACGTACGCCCTACCTCATCAACAACAATGCTACCATTTTCATTTAGTTGACAACCTAACTGCTCTGCAAATCGGTTTGGACGCACAAAATTAGGTACAATAAATCCTCCAACTCTTTCGATTTCAAGTCCTGAATTAAACACTACTTTGTTTAAATAACCATCCACACCCTTTAAATGTTGAATAGGTTCAGTAATAACAGTTATATCTTTTCTTTGTAGTTCATTCAATGTCGAATTAGAAAGTTCATGACCATTTGTGGCTATTACTAAATCTTTTGACCAGTTATAGATAAATTTTCCTTTAAACAGGGTTTGTTCTTCATCTTCTGAAATTATAATTAGAGGCTTGTCTCTTAATTCCCACCCATCACAAGTTGGGCAGCTGAATAAACTTTTCCCATAGTAATTTCTCATATCCGGAATCAGCGGGAATTCTTCTTGAACACCCGTTGCCAAAATAATTCTCTCAGCAACATACTCTAGATCTTCTAACGTCTCAATTTTAAACAAACCGTTTGATTGTTTTGTTATATTCATAACCGTGTTTTGATAAAAATGAACTGATGGGTATTTTTTTACATCATTCAAAGCTATTTCTTTAAACTCTGCAGGTTTAATTCCATCACGTGTAAGAAATCCATGTGATTCCTGAGTCACGCGATTCCGATTTGTTCCATTATCAAATAGAGCGACTTTTTTTCGAGACCTTCCTAAAATCAAACTTGCATTTAGCCCAGCGCCACCTGCACCAATAATTGCACAATCAAATAATTCCATCATGAAACTCTCCTTCATAAGTTGTTTAGAGTACATATTGTTTCGTTAAAAATGTTCATTTCCGTATATTACAACATGCATTCTAGCTCAAATTAAAGTTTAAAACAAAAATGATTTTAAGCTATAACCACCTAAAAATTTATAGAAGTACAAAACCAAGAAAAATCAGAGTTTAGAGTGTAAAATTTCTTAGATCTTTAAGTTCGTTTAGAGACTTAAAAGACTCTTTATATCTTTGATTATTCAAAAAAAATAATGGTGGACTATATCCACGACTATTTTTTCACTAGATCAGATATTTTTCTGTTTCTTAACTCATTCTCCAGTGTTTCCTCTGCAGATAGCATTACTTCTTTTATTACACACTTAGGATCGTTATATAAACAACAATCAAACAAAGACGATTTGCCTTCAATTGCATGTATTATATCTAAAAATGAAATTTCTTCCCAATGATGACTAAGTGTATAGCCACCATTGGCACCCGATACAGAATTAATCATTCCCTCTTTTACTAACTTAGTTAAGATTTTAGACAAATACGTAGGAGACACATCTTGCATTTCCGCTAATTGTTGGACACCTACTGGTTTATTTGACGTTTCCTTTGCTAGAAAAAGCATTGTGTGTAGTGCATAATTTGTAGCTTTAGAATATTTCATTACTGTTATTCACTCCAATAAGAGACTTTACATATCCATAATAGCATTGAATTTAAGTTGTTTCAATATTTGTGTCTTCATGTTGGAAAAAGGATGACTATTTCACCCCGTTTGATATTAATTATCCAACTGGGTGTTTTATGTTTAAACAAGTAAGAAAAGTAAGTTAAATACGCTGCATTCAGTCCATGAAGGATACCAACATAGTGTTCTCCCTCGAAAGCGCACTTTTTGCTAGGCTTTTACTTTTAAATCGATAGCAAGTAAACATAAAGTTTCAAACTTGACCAATTACCATTCCCTACCTCGATTGGTTTTCCAGTCATACGGCAAAATCTCTTTCAATAAAACAAACGTATCATTTTCAACCTCTACAACAGCTTCTAAATTTTCTTTTGAAAGCTGACTAATCAACTCGCGGCACCGTCCACATGGTGGAACAGCATTTCCTTCCGAGTCAACTGCTACAAAAGCTTTTATTTGATATTCGCCATTTTTCAACATGTCAGCAACCGCTGCATGCTCTGCACAAAAACCCATGGAACAAGCTGTATCTATACTAATCCCTGTATAGATATTACTATCTATGGTTTCAATCGCTGCACCAACACTTCCGTACTGAACAAAATCATTTAATTCTGTAGGTGAAGTAACTGTAGTTGCAATCTTTTTTAATTCTTTATAATTCATAAATATGATCCTCCTTTTCTAGAAACATGAAATCGATTGGGTAAAAATATTTAGGTTCTCGAGAATAGTGAAATATTCATTAAAAAGGCAAAAAAATCGAACTACACTCTAAATGCAATATTGGAGAAGGCTACCTGCATTATCTGTTTCCGTAATAAGACGGTAATGTTGATTGGCCAGGAGCCCCATCTGTCCCACATAAGTTCTTCTCTCACTTTCCGGAAATGATACTTCCATAAGTGCGAAAATTTTATCAAACTCTCTTTCGTTCATAAT
The DNA here is from genome assembly GCF_042755925.1 of Lysinibacillus sp. NPDC059133. Classification (NCBI taxonomy): domain Bacteria; kingdom Bacillati; phylum Bacillota; class Bacilli; order Caryophanales; family Bacillaceae; genus Lysinibacillus; species Lysinibacillus sp. NPDC059133. The sequence continues at coordinate 54,855 of NZ_JBHZDH010000033.1, forward strand.
TACATTTCTCCTTTATCTACTATACTTAATTAAAAGTATAGATCTGCATAATGATTTTTATATAAATGAGTTAATTTCATAATTCTAATCCCTTTAGCATCAGGGGTTCTGAAACAATAAAAAACGGGCACCTCCCCAAATTCGGTATAATGGTAGCGACGAAACTAACATACTGAATGAGGTGAATGCCCTATGACTATTGTAAAACAAATGAGCCTATTTGACATCCAAAAATTATTGGAAATGGAAAGTTCCCGTCGTTTTGATGCGATTTTTGCCACTTTCGACGTACAACCTATTTTTCAGTTATTTTTAAAAAGAACATTGCGTGGTGCCCCACGTGAACTAAACTATGGTGCGATGATCCAATCACTGATTATTCGCATTGTCGAGCGTATTCCAACGATCAAGGATTTAATCAAACGTTTGGTCAATGACCCTTTATTCCGCTTAGATTGTGGGTTTCTTGTTTCAGATGTTGTGCCTTCTGAAGCGTCTTATTCGCGTATGATCGACGTCATTAGTCAATCAGATGTCCTCGATTACATGCAAGATACATTGATTGAAACGGCCTTTATAGAAGGGTTTCTTTGTGATGAGCACCTCGCGATCGATGCCACGCATTTCGAATCACGCGATGCAGCGAAACCTTCTGAGAAAAAAGAACCTACACCACCCAAAAAACGGGGACGGAAATCAAAAGAAGAACGCGAGGATTGGCTTAGGAAACAAGCGGAAATCGAAGCCAATCAGTCGACTTATGAAAAAGAAATCAGGCATCAACTCGATACACCACTGGAGACACTGTGGCAAGATGCGCCCATCGAACCGAATTGGGGCATCAAAAAGAACAGTGACGGCAAAAATACGTTTTGGTTTGGCTTTAAAGGTCATCTCGCCGTGACAACAAAAGGGCAATATATCGTTGGACGCCTCA